>JBBRUN010000076.1:0-14138 GCA_038247765.1 Gemmatales bacterium
AGGCGTTTCTCCCGGTTCGGTCGTCATTCCGCCTAACCGACGGCTAGGCAGGAATGACGCCGTGTGGCTCATCGCCCTTCGTCGTCATTCTGCCTAACCCCCTCGCGTTGCACCAACTTCGCCCAAAGCCGCGAAGATTGGTGAACGCTACGTTAGCGGAAGAAGAAAGAGTGGCCACGATGCTGAGCACCGTCGATGGCAAATCAGTTAGGGCGGTTCCGCACCGAGCGGACTTTGATGCTTTGTTGACGAGACTCGGTTCTAAAACCTCGGACGGCGAAGCGACTGCCGTCTTGAGTACCTTTTTGACAGTGGTGATTCTGGCCACGGTCCCCAAGGTCGCGCGGCTGTTCGAGAGCCGTGGAAAGTAAGCCCGGCGTTCCGAATATCTGGACTGGCGAGTCCAGGTCGGTCTGTCCCCTGAAGACGCCGAACCGCTCTCATGGCCCACCGACTCGACTGAAAACGCAAATCCTTGAGCGGGCTCGCGGGTTGTCCCGTGGCACTTCCCCGCACGACGAGCCACCGGGATTGTCCCGGTGGGTTCCGGCACTCCTTTCCCCCACCGGGACAAGCCCGGTGGCTCGTGATGACACCCGGACAGCAGCGGGTCAAGCGTTGGTTGCTTCCGTATCATTTTCTGCGCTCGGGCAATCGCCCCCGCGGCACCGAAACAACGGGATTCGCACCGATGGATATGATGTTGTTCGGGTTGGGTCTCGGCATCGGGGCCGTGCTTCTGATGGTCACGGCTTTGGTGTTTGCCCGCGCCGGTAGCCTGAGCCAAGGTTGGTGGGGCCTCACGGTCGCGGGGTACGCGAACCGCAATCCGTCGCTCGGCGCCAAGATCGACGCCCTCGTCGGCAACCCGGCTTCCGCCCTGCCGTCGATCCCCACCTCGACGCCAGTGCCCACAGCGACATTGCCACCGCCGAAGCCGACGGGGGACGCGCTCCGCGTGCTGACGCTGCTCCAAGCCGATGCGCGCTTCATCGACTTCTTCATGGAAACCCTCCCGGCGAAGCTCACCGATGACCAAGTCGGCGGCGTACTCGACGTCCACAAGAAGATCGCGGCGGCGCTGCGGAAGTACTTGGTCCTCGAACCGGTGCTGCCGCAGGCCGACGGCGAGCGCGTCACCGTGCCGAAGGGCTTCGATCCCTCGGCGATCCGCGTGTTGGGCAACGTGACCGGCGAGCCACCGTACAACGGGGAACTCCAACACGCCGGTTGGAAGGTGAAGGAATTGAAAGTCCCCGCGATCGCGGAAGGGCAGGATCCGTTCGTGTTGCAACCGGCCGAAGTGCAGATGTGATGGGGCGAGTTTTCCCGAACGGTTGGCGTGAGCCCGCCGTGACTTTGCAATTCGGCGCGTTTCATTGTCACGGAGGGCTAACGCCCACCGCTCCGCAAATTGTTTGGCTCATCCGCGACGGCGACCCCCTGCCCGACTGGGTCGCACCGCACACCGTCCTCAGCGCCGCCGAACTCGCCCGCGCCGACTCCATCCGTCACCCGGTCGCGAAATCGAACTTCGTGCGCGGTCGCACCGTCCTGCGATCCGCACTCGCGCAAATTCTCGCGTGCGATCCGTCCGACGTGCCAATTCGCATCGCGTTCCTCGGCAAGCCGTTCGTCGATATGCCGGATGTCCACTTCAACATGAGCCACACGGCCGGATTCGCGCTATTTGGAATCGGCCGAGTCCCCATCGGCGTCGATATCGAATCCGCCGACCCGAAGCGCGATTGCGACGGTTTGATGCGGCGCTACTTCACCCCCGAAGAGCAAGGCGAGTATTTCGGATTGCCGGCCGAGCGGCGACCGGCGGCGTTCCTGCGCGGTTGGACGTGCAAAGAGGCGTTGTTGAAAGCCATCGGCTCGGGCGTGCGCGATTTGCAGAACTGCCGGGTGAGAATGAACCCGGATGCCGAGCCTGGGGTCTTGCTGGCCCCCGGCGATGCGACATGGCAATTGGCCGGGGGCGAAGTGGAACCGGGCGTGTCTTGGGCGGTGTGCACCCGGTTTGAATTCCGTTTATCGCCCAGCTAAACCCCGGCGTTCCGCACTTCGGGCGGCCGACGCTTCGATAAGATAATTCTGCTGTTCCGAGTACCGTCCGTAGGGGTTTCCGCGATGTTGCGTCCGTTGCGCCGTGCCTTGCTGTCCGTGTCCGACAAAACCGGGTTGGTCGATTTGGCCCGCGTGCTCAGCGAAACGTACCAAGTGCAGCTCTTCGCCACCGGCGGCACCTTCGCGGCTATCAAACAGGCCAACTTGGCGGTCCGCGACGTCAGTGAACTGACTCACTTCCCCGAGATCCTCGACGGCCGCGTGAAGACGCTCCACCCCGCCGTGTTCGCCGGGTTGCTGGCCAAGCGCGACAACCGCGAGCACATGCTCACGCTCGCCCGCAGCGGCCTCGTCGAGATCGACCTCGTCGTGTGCAACGTCTACCCGTTCGAGCAAGTCCTGGAAAAAGGCGGCATCACCGAAGAGCAGTTGATCGAAAATATCGACATCGGCGGGCCGACGATGATCCGCGCCGCCGCGAAGAACTTCGCGGCCGTGTCGGTGCTCGTCGATCCGGCCAACTATTGGCAGTTGATCCAAGAATTGCAGGCGAACAGCGGGCAGACCCGGCTGGAAGCCCGCCGCCGCTTCGCCGCCGAGGCTTTCGCCCGCATCGCCGCCTACGACAAAGCCATCGACGGCTATTTCAACCCCGGCTCCGGCAGCCAGGACATGGCCAGTTCGACGCTCGGCGCCACCTTCATGCCGATGTTCGAGAAGGTCCGCCCGCTGCGTCATGGGGAGAACTCCCACCAGCAAGCGATGTTCTACCGCGAACTCCCGAAGCCGGAGCACGCCTGCATCGCCAACGCCGAGTTCCTCCACGGTAAGGAAGTCAGCTACAACAACATTCTCGACATGGACTCGGCTCTGAACCTCGTGCGCGAGTTCACCGAACCGGCTGCGGCCGTCATCAAGCACAACAATCCCTGCGGCGCGGCCACGGCCGGTTCGTTGACGCAAGCCTTCAACATGGCCTGGGACGCCGACCCGATCTCGGCCTTCGGCGGCATCCTCGCCTTCAACCGTAAGATCGACCCGCTGACCGCAGCGACTGTGATGTCCGGCGAGCGCTTCGTCGAATGCATCGTCGCGCCGGATTTCGACCCGGTGGCACTCGAAGCGTTGAAGGGTTGGAAGAAAAACGTCCGCATCTTGAAAGTCGGCGCCCTCGTCGGCCGGTCGCCGGGGCCCGACATGCGTCGCGTCGATGGCGGGCTACTGGTGCAGGGCCGCGATCAAAATGCCGACGATCTGACGAAATGGCAGCCGGTGACGGAGCGGCAACCGACGCCGGCCGAGTACGAAGCGCTTTGGTTTTCGTGGCTGGTGTGCAAGCACGTGAAGAGCAACGCCATCGTTCTCGGGGCCGCGGCGGAATCGGGGGCGTATGGCACCGTCGGCGTCGGAGCGGGGCAGATGTCCCGCGTGGAATCGATGACCATCGCCATCCGCAAAGCCGGGGCAAAAGCCAAGGGGAGCGTGTTGGCTTCGGACGCCTTCTTCCCCTTCCCGGACAACGTCGAACTCGCGGCGGCGGCCGGGGTCGTGGCCATTGTGCAACCGGGCGGGTCGGTGAAGGACGCCGAGAGCATCGCCGCGTGCGACCGCCACGGCATCGCCATGCTCTTCACCGGCGTCCGGCACTTCCGCCATTGATCCGGACTACAATGCACCCCAGACCGAATCGACCCCACTCCGAGGAACAACCGTGGCCAATTCGCTCGGCTGCAGATTCAACGATGGTTTGGCCGTGTCCCATTCCGCCGCGGTGATCTGCGCGGCCTACATTTCGGCGAGCCGGGTCATCGAGGGCTCGGAATTGCAGTGCATGCAGCGCGCGGTTCAAGAGGCGTTTCAGATCGCCCGCTTGGCGGACGACGCGATTCCAAGCGACATGGAAATGGGCTGATGTCCCAATCGCCATCGGCGCCAGGCGTGTCTCCGCGCGAATCGTTTTTGGGTCGATTGTCCAAGACCGCCACCGATTGGACCGGGACGTCGACCGCGTTTGCCCTCGCGGCGCTGACGATTGTCGTCTGGCTCGGCATAGGCCCGATCTTCGGCTTTTCGGACACTTGGCAACTCGTCATCAACACGAGCACGACGATCATTACGTTCCTGATGGTCTTTTTGATCCAGCGCTCGCAGAACAAGGATTCGCGGGCGGTCCATCTGAAATTGAACGAACTCGTCGCGGCGTCGAAAGGGGCGAGCAACCGGCTCATCAACGTCGAAGATCTCACCGAAGCCGAGGTACTCGTGTTGCACCAACACTTCCGAGCTTTGGTGGTGCTTTCGAAAAAAGACACGGATTTGACCGAGTCGCACTCGGTGGAAGAGGCGACCGAACGGCACACCGAGAAAATGCGCGACGATGATTGAGCATCAGCCGGCATCGCACGCCGCTTTCAGTTCGGCAAACATCGCACCCAGCGCCGCCGGTTGGTAATGCGCGTTCAGTCCACTGGGGCTCGGCAGAACCCAAACGCGGGTCGTCCCGATGGCCGCCGATTGCAACCCGAGTTTTGCTTTCGGTTGCTCGAAGGCGGTCCGGTACGCCCCTATGCTGAGCACGGCCAAGAACTTCGGTTGCTGAATCCGTACTTTCGCTTTCAGTCGCCCACAGCCCGATTTCAACTCCGCATTCGACAGCTCCGCCATTCCCGCCGTGGCACGCTCGTGGATATTCGTGAGGCCGTAGCCGAGTTCCAGAAAGTCTGCGTCTTCGTACGGGGAAAAGAGTCGGTCGGTGAAGCCGCTCGCTAAGATCGCCGGCCAGAAGCGGTTGCCCGGCCGGCCGAAGTGGTGCCCGATGGCCGCGGAGTACAGGCCGGGGTTGGTTCCGCAGAATAGCACTTTCAAGTCCGGCCCGATGAGGTCCGGGACGTGCGTATTCGCCGCAGCGAGGATGTCCGCCCGAGCCGGCTTGCGCGTCACGGCTTCAATTTGTCCGGGAAGACCTTCTTCAATTTGTCCAACTTCGGCTGGACGACCGTCCGGCAGTAGCCCTGCTTCGGATCGCTCGCGTAGAAATTCTGATGCTTCGCTTCGGCCTTGTAGAACTCCGCAGCCGGGGCGATTTCGGTGACCACGGGCTTGTCGAATATCTTGGCTTCGTCGATCCTCGCTTTGTATTTCTCCGCCAACTCCTTCTGCCGAGGGCTGTGGAAAAACACGACCGAGCGATATTGGGTGCCGGTATCGTTCCCTTGCCGGTTGAGCGTCGTCGGATCGTGCGAGCGCCAGAAGACTTCGAGCAGCTCGACGTACGAAATCACTTGGGGGTCGAAGGTGATTCGGATCGCTTCCGCGTGGCCGGTATCGCCTTCGCACACTTGCCGATACGTGGGGTTGGCCACGCCGCCGCCGGTATACCCGGACTCGACCGATTGCACGCCCTTCAACTGTTGGAAGATCGCTTCGGTGCACCAGAAGCAGCCGTTGCCGAAGGTCGCGACGCCGGTGTCGTCCGGCGCGTCGTCCCGTTCGAGCACCGGGAAGTTCTCGGGAGATTCGAATTCGCCGCGATCCCGCGTCAACCCGAAGACGATCAAGGCGCCGATGCCCAAGGTACCCGCAATCAGGTGGAACGGACGCATGGAGAACTCCGCACGGTAGGGTCGACGGCCCATTGTATCCCGCGAAGCGACGAGACATTCCGGTTCCGCGCAGCACTTTCCCTAAAATACCGCTACCCGCCCATTCCCGAAGTTGGTGCCACATGTTCGCACGCCGCGATTACATCCGCGATTACATGATGATTCCCCCCGGAACCGGGGAGCAATCGGTCGTCAACATGATCGTTGAAATCCCGAAGGGCCGGCGGACGAAGTTCGAAGTCGATAAAGCCACCGGCCTCATCAAGATGGACCGCTACCTGTACAGCTCGTCGATGTACCCCGGCGACTACGGCTTCATCCCGCAGACTCTCTCCGAAGACGGCGACCCGTCCGACATCCTCGTGATGGTGAACGAACCGACCTTCCCCGGCTGCCTCATCGAGGCCCGCGTCGTCGGCATGTTCAAAATGAAGGACAAGGGCTTCAACGACTTCAAACTACTGGCGGTTCCGCACCGCGATCCGCTCTTCGGGGCGATGAACAAACTCGAAGACGTGCCGACGCACTTCCTCCGGGAGGTCGAGCACTTCTTCAGCACCTACAAGGTGCTCGAGGGGATCGAAGTCATCCCGATGGGTTGGACGAGCAACGAAGAGGGAACGAACGAAGTGCGATCCAGCGTCGAGCGCTTCCGCCAGACGCTCGGGACCGTCTTCGGCTAACTTCCGTGCGCTACCGACCCCGGCGCGGGATTCCCTTTCATCGACCACTTTCGAAAGGGAACCCATGTTCCGCGCCGCCATCGGACTCATCTTCGCCTTCGCGCCCGCCGTCGTCGCGGCGGACATCGCCTTTCCCAAATCCTCGGCCGTCATCGACATCACGAAGGCTCCGTACTCCGCGAAGGGGGATGGCGTCGCCGACGATACCGCCGCCATCCAGAAAGCGCTCGCCGACGTCATGGGTCGGCACAAGATCCTCTACTTCCCGAACGGGACGTACCTGATCACGAAGCCACTGGTGTGGTCGAAGAAGAACAGCGACCAAGGCGATGCGTGGGGATTCAATTTCTTGCAGGGGCAGAGCACGGCCAAGACCGTGATCTTGCTGAAAGACAAAACCTTCACCGACCCGAAAGCCCCGCAGTCGATGATGTGGTGCGGCGGCTTCGGCTCCGCCGATTGGTTCCACAACTACATCCAAAACATCACGTTCGACGTCGGTTCGGGCAACCCCGGCGCGGTCGGCTTGCAGTTCTATTCCAACAACACCGGCGCCGTCCGCGACCTCGCCGTAGTGTCGCGCGACGGCCGGGGGTTCATCGGCTTCGATCTCGGCAGCCGGGATATGAACGGCCCGCTGCTGGTGAAGGATCTGCTCGTGACCGGCTTCGAGACCGGCATCCGCTGCGCCGGTTCGGTGAACAGCCAAACCTTCGAACGCGTGAAACTGAGCGGCCAATCGAAAGTCGGATTCGCCAACCTCGGGCAGTCGATCAGCATCCGCGGATTGGAGAGTCGCAACGACGTGCCGGCGCTGGACGCGCAGAGTTTCACCGTGCTCATCGACGCGAAACTGACCTCGCCGAAGGGAGCGAAGGTCGCGGTGACCGTCGGCAAGGCCCCGTTTTTCGGGAGGAACATCGCCACCGAAGGTTACCAGTCGGCCATCGCGTCCGAAGGATCGACGAAAGGAACCGACGGCCCGAAGGTCGCCGAGTGGATGCAAGGGCGAGCGAGCAATCCGTTCGAAGCACCGGTGAAATCGCTGAATCTACCGGTGAGCGAAACGCCCGAAGCCCCGTGGGACAACCCGAAAGAATGGGCCGTCGTCGACGACTTCGGCGCCGACCCGACCGGGAATCAAGACTCGGCCGAGGCGATCCAGAAGGCCATCGACAGCGGGGCGACAACGGTCTTCTTCCCCGGCGCGTACAACCTCAAGAAGCCCGTGAAGATCCGCGGCAAGGTGCGACGCCTCCTCGGCGTCGGCAATTGGATCGATTACAACTCCAATTCCAAACCCGATTTCATCGTCGAAGACGGCGACGCGAAAGTCGTGCACATCGAGCACTTCGCCCCGATCAACGGCGGCATCGAGATCGCCACCGAACGCACGGTCGTTCTGCGGAGCCTCGAACCGAAGCGGATCATCTGCAAGAAAAAAGGGGATGTCTACTTGGAAGACGTGGGGACGGACGATTTGCGTTTCAATCCGGGGCAGAAGGTGTGGGCGCGGCAATTGAACGTGGAGAACCAAGGGACGCACATCACCAACGACGGCGGGACGCTGTGGGTGCTGGGGTACAAGACCGAACGCGGCGGCACGCTGGCCCACACGAAGAACGGCGGAACCAGCGAAATCCTCGGCAACTTCAGCTACACGACCACCGCCGGGAAACTCGCGCCGATGTTTCGCACCGACGATTCCACCGTCTTCGCGTTCTTCAACGAAGTTTGCTACAGCGGCGATCCGTTCCAAGTCTTCGTCGAAGAAACGCAGGGGAAATTGTCGAAGACCATCCGGCCCAAGGATGGCGGGCTGTCTCCGTACGTCACGAAGCCGGACGGCAAGTGATTCGTAGAACAGTTCCATCCGATTCCACCGTCCGAAAGTGCCATGAGTTCCCTGTCGCGCCAATCGTCGATTCTGATCACCGGGGCCAGCGGGGAGATCGGCCACTCGCTCATCGACCGACTCGCGGCGGCGAGCTCGAAACCGATCGTCACGCTCGACCTCAATCCGCTCGCGCCCGAACTGGCGCGCAAGGTGAAGCAGCAATTCACCGGCGACATCCGCGAGGCCGAATTACTCGAGCGCATCGTCGCCGGGCACGAGGTCGATCAGGTCTATCACCTCGCGGCCCTGCTCAGTACGCGGAGCGAATTTTCCCCGGCCCTCGCGCACAAAGTGAACGTCGAAGGGACGCTGAACCTGCTCGAATTCGCCCAGAAACAGGGGGAATCGCACGGCCGGCCGGTGGTGTTCTTCTTCCCCAGCAGCATCGCGGCGTACGGTATCCCTACGCTGGCGGCGAAGACCGCAGCGGGCAAAATCCACGAAGATCAGTTCAACTTCCCGACGACGATGTACGGCGCCAACAAACTCTACTGCGAGCACCTTGGCCGCTACTACGCGGGCCACTACAAGCAGCTCGCCGCCGAGACGCTGTCCGGCAAGATCGACTTCCGCTGCATCCGTTTCCCGGGGTTGATTTCGGCGGTGACGGTGCCGAGCGGGGGCACGTCCGACTACGCCCCGGAGATGATCCACGCGGCGGCGCAGCGCGAAGCCTATGCCTGCTTCGTCCGGCCCGATACCCGCATCCCCTTCATGGCGATGCCCGACGCCGTCGAGGCGATCTGGAAGTTCGTGACGTGCCCGAAGGCGAAACTGTCACGTACGGTCTACAACATCGGCGCCTTCGCCCCGAGTGCCGGGGAGGTGGAAGCCGTCGTGCGGAAGGCGTTCCCGGAGACGACGATCAGTTACGGGTTGGACGCCAAACGCCAGGGCATCGTCGATACGTGGCCCGCGGACGTGGACGATTCGGCCGCGCGAGGCGATTGGGGCCACGCCCCCCGGTTCGGTATGGACGCCGCCTTCGGTGAGTATTTGATCCCGCAGATTCGAACGCGCTACGCGGGGTGACCGAAGCCGGCGAGCGCCCGCGGCAGTTCCGCGAGGGTGTTCACCACGGCATGGGCGCCGGCATCGCGGAAAATCGATGCGACTCGTTTCCGACGCGCATCCCGTTCGCCCGGGGCCAACGACCGGAACTCGGCCAAACTCAGGCCCATCTCGTTGCTACTATCGACGACGCCGATACTCCAGACGCCCGCGTTCAAGCCATCGCGGATATCGACGACGGTATCGCCGACTTTGGCCACCGCCGTCGGCGGATACACACCCAGCGCTTCCATGCAACGATAGATCATCCACGGGGCCGGGCGACCGGCGGGAACTTCGTCGGCGCAGATCGAAAAGTCCGGGACGTAACCTTGCTGGGCTGCGCGCGTGTAGCACACCTCGGCCGCTTCGACAAAATACCCGGTACTCCCGGCGATTTTGATGCCCACATCCCGGAGTCGGCGAATGTCGTCGATCAGATTCGGCACGAGTTCCGCATGCTCAGCGGCCGCGGCGACCTGCATCGGCGTCACCGACCGGTACAGATCATCGACATCCGATTCCTGCCACGGTCGGCCGTGGGCCGCTTCCCACGCCGAGCCGATGCGGGCCATGCGCAACATCTCGCGGAGGTGATCCTTCTTGTGCAGGCCCATCGGTCCGCGCGCTTCGGCGATCGTCACGGCCAAACCGCGCTCGGCGAAGGCCCGCACGAACGCGCCCGACGGGGCCATGCAGCCGAAGTCGAGCGTCGTCCCGGCCCAATCGAGGACGACCATTTTGACGATGGGTTCACTGTTCAAAACATCGCTCCATGTCCGGCCGGAAATCGCGGAAAGTCGGGGTCGGAAGGTGCGGGATCTTCGCGGCATCGTCGCGCCGGCGCAACGCGACCGCAGCTGTATAGTACGGGCTGCTTTCGAAGGCCGCGACCGCGGCTTCGTCCATCGGCCCGCCTTGCAATTGCAGGCTCGCGACCGAGGCCGGGGAGAGCGCTTCGAAATAACCCGCTTCGACTGCGCACAAATATCGCTTCGCCGCGACGTGCAAGCGAATCGGCTCGGCGACGCTCGCGGGGAAGTGCTTCATCAGGAATCGTACGCCGAGCACTTCGTGGGCGTCGTCGATCCCCTCCGCGACGCAATCTTCGCCCAAGTTGTGCAGCAGGTGCCCGAGGTCGTGCAACAGCGCCGCCGCGACTTCGGACGCCGGCGCCTGTGCGGCGCGCGCGAGCGCGGCCGCTTGCAGGGCGTGTTCCAATTGCGAGATCGCCTCGCCGCCGTATTGCTCGGCGCCGCGCGTCGCGAAGAGTTCCTCGATCCGATCCAACGCTTCGCGGCCGGTCATAGCGTTTCCCCTTCGTGCGCGTTCCACCAAGCGTCGGCGCAACCGAATGACAGCGTCATCCCCGCGCCGCCCGGCGACCCGACAATCGCGCAGCCGGGCTGCGGCTCCGCTTGGAATTGCACCGTGCCCGGGTGCTTGGCATAGACGCCGTGCCAACGCCGCGCGATGGTGGAGTCCGGCATACGGAGCATCTTGCGTAGGTAGTTCAAAATGAGACCATCGATCTCGGCTTTGTCGAACGGCGCGATGTCGGAGCCGTACTCGTGCGAGTCGCCGATGATCACTTCGCCGAGGTGGTTCTGCGACGCCATCACGTGAATGCCGAAGCGGACGTACGCCGGCATTCCGGCGGCGAACCGCGCCTTCAGCTTCGGCAACGACGGGCAGGTCTCGAATGCTTTGTAATGGGCCAATGTCAAACCGCCCGCCACGTGCGGGCCGAGTTGCCAAGCGTTGGGCTGCGGGCCGGTCGCCATCATTTGCAGTTTGCACTTCACGAGGCCCGAATCGGCGAAAACCTGGGGAAACAGCGTCTCGAAGTCGGCGCCGCCGCACACGAACACCCGCCGGGCCTGCCACGATTCCCCGCCCGCCGTGCGGATGTTCGGCATGTGCACGGCCGCGATGGGCGTACCGAAATGGAACTGCACTCCATATTTTTCGGCGAGGTATTTCGGGATCAACCGCAAGGCTTGGCGGGGATCGACACACAACTCCGTCGGACTGTGCAGCGCGCCTTTCAATCCGTCCGGATTCAGCGCCGGCCAACGCCGAGACGCGGTCACGCCTTCGATCCACTCGCAAGCCATACCGGTGTCCGCCGCGGCGAACTCTTGGAGGACGGCCGCTTCGTCGTCCTCGTAGACGGCGTGCAAAGAACCGCATTCGGACACCGCCACGCCCGCTTCGGAGCGGAGTTGCAACCACATGTCTCGACTGCGCAGTGCGCGGCGGTACCACAGGCCCGGCGTTTGTCCGATCGGCCAGACCATGCCGAAGTTTCGAACCGACGCCGCTTCCGCCCGGGCCGTGCGTTCGAACACGGCGACGGACCGTCCGCGCCGGGCCGCTTCCCACGCGTGGGCCAAACCGACGATCCCCGCCCCGATCACGGCGACATCGACCGAGTTCATAGTTCCGACTCCGTACTACCCCGGAGGATCAGTTCGCCCGACACCACGATCTTCACCGGGGCCCGCTCCGGGAATTTCAGCCGGTCGCGCATCAAGCGTACGGCTTGCTCCGCGATCGCCTCGCCGGGATAACTGTAGGTCGTTAGGCCCAAGGAAAACGCTTCGCCGATGGGCAAATTGTCGAAGCCGATCAGCGCGACATCGTCGGGTACGCGCACGCCGCGCTGCAGGAGTTCGAGGATTACGCCCATCGCCGTGTAGTCGTGGTAGCAGACGACCGCGTCGAGTTTGTGCCTCAGGATTTGATCGGTCACGGCCGCGTACGCTTCTTTCGTCGGCGAGTCGGTGGGCTGCCGCAATACCACGTCGTACAGTTGCGCGGCCTTCTTGGCCGTCAGCGTCTCGCGCGCCGCATGCAGCGCGAACAGGAAACCGGCGATGCGGTCGTTGTGCGTGCTGATCGGCGAGGCGACGACCATCCCCAATCGTTTGCGACCCCCGGCCAGCAAGTGCTCGGTACACGCCCGCGCCGCGCCGAGATCGTCGAGCGTGACGATGTCGCGATCCAGCTTGGCGTGCGAGCGCAGATTTCTCTCGAGTAGCACAGATGGTAAACCGGCGCGATCGCATCCTTCCAAGAAAGCCGCGTCGATCGCCGCGTCGGCGTCGCTGGCCCGCGAGGGCAGCACGAACACCCCGCGGATACCGTCTTTTTTCGCCCGCGCGGCCGCGTCTTGGGCTTGCTTGACTGTCAGGGGGCCGTCGATGTCGAACGCGTCGAATTCGAGGTGCATCGACTCGCGCCGGGCCAGCGTCTCGAAGCCCGCGCGGGAAATCGCGACCGTTTGCCGCTGCCACGGCCCCGGCGTCGTACGGATGAGGATCGCCCAACGATCCGCGGTGGGCGGTGGAATCCGGTAGCAACCGGAGCGTTCGATCGTCGAAATGAGGCCTTTATCCCTCAGGACTTGCAAGGCCCGCGATGCCGTGACCACGGATACGTTGTGGGATCGCGCGACGCCGCGGACACTCGGCATCTTGCCGCCGTCCCACGCGCCGTCGCGCAGGTCGGCTTCGATCGCTTCGGCCACGCTCAGATACTTCGGATCGGTATTGGCGATCATGCGGGGTGCTCGGTGATGGCGCTCGGTGTAGTACAGATTCTATCGTGTACTACACGCGCGACCATCACTCTTTTTTCAGTGCGAACTGATCGAACATCCGGTTCTCGGAATCGTAGACGCGGCACTCGAGTTCGCCCCCTTGGACCGTGAAATAGCAGTAGTGGAAATCGACCCTCCCCTGGTTTTTGAAGAAGGCCGGGGTGGGCTCGAAATTCTCGAGGCCACCGCCGCCGCCGCCGGACGTGACGTAAGTCACACCGGTTTTCTTGTCCACTTTTCCGGCCCGCAAGGCGTGCGTCCGTTCGTACAGGTGGATGTGGCCGTTCATGGCCAAATCGACGTTGTGCTTTTCGTAAAGGGCGATCAAGTGCTTGTGCTTCGGCGCCCCGTAGGTCGAACTCGCCTTTTCCGTGTTCCCGTAATCGTCGCTATCGGACGAGTAACACGGGTGGTGGTGATAGCAGATCTTCCATTTCGCGTCCGAGCCGGCCAAGGCCTTGTCGAGCCACTTGTATTGCTCGCTCTCGGGATCGACCGGCTTGTTCGTATCGAGGCTGAAGAACTCGGCGTTCCCGTATTTGAACGAATAATAATACTCCGGCTTCGGCAGTGAGAAATAGCGGTAGTAGTTGGCGTGGTTCTTCTCGTGGTTGCCGATGCACGGGTAGAGCGGTACCCGGGCAAAGAGATCCCGGCACGGCTTGAAGAGGTCATCGGTCCACTGCTTTTTATCCGGCCCGCTGTCCACGACATCGCCCATGTGCAGGACAAAATTCGGGCGGCGCTCCCACATCAATTTCCCGACCTTGCCGGTGATGACCGGGTTGCGTTGCGTGTCGCCGATGACGGTGAACGAATAGGCGTCGGCGACATCCACGGCCGTGTAAAACGTGGCCGGCTTGCTTGTCAGTTTCTTTCCATCTCCGTCGGTGCAGACGATCCGGTAAAAGTACTTCGTCTTGGGAATGAGGTTGTCCAGCTTGATTTCATGAAGTGTGTCCGCCTTCTCCACTTTAGCCAACTTGTCCGGCGGGAATGTCGTGCCGTATTCCAGCTCGCACGTCGTCGGCGTCGGGGTTTCACACATCACCGTTATGCCCGTTCGCGTGGCGAACTGCAAATACGGCTCCATGACGAATCCGTCGGCCGTGGCGACGGGTGCGACGGGCTGTTGCTCGGGGGCTGGCGTTGCTGTCCCTTGGAGCACGGCCGCCACACCGATAACGGCCGTGCAGAGACCCGCGATCATCCATTTGCGAAACGAGCTC
>JBBRUN010000077.1:0-14005 GCA_038247765.1 Gemmatales bacterium
AGTGGCCACTACGACATCGCCGCCGACGCTGCGCAGTTGCAGCCGACGAAGATCGCGCGCGATGGTTTCGCCATCGACGCTGAAGGGAGCGTCGGCAAACTCACGACCGACGTCGATCTCAACGTCACCGGGAACCTCACCTACGACCTCGCCAAGATCGAACCGCAATTGAAAGAGTACCTCGGCAAATCCGGGCAGGCCACGGGGCAGGGGACGAAGCCGTTCGCCATCGCGGGCAACCTCGCCAACGGCGGGCAGAATCTCGCCGTGAACGTCGGCTCGAAGTCGCTCGATCAATTGAAGGGGAACGCCGCCGTCGGCTGGAAGACCCTGAAAGCGTACGGGTTCGACGTCGGCGAGGCCGAGTTGAAAGCGAATGTCGACAAGGGCTTCGTGAAGGTCAACCGCGTAAATGCGAACTTCGGCAGCGGCATCGTGCAGCTGGAACCGACGCTCGCGCTCAACCCCGGTTTCTACGATCTCACCTTCGCCAAGGGGAACGTGATTCAGAAGGCGAAGCTCAGCCCGGCCGCGTGCGCCGACGCAGTCGGGTACGCTCTCCCGGCGATCGCCAACGTGGCCCAAGCCGAGGGGACGATCTCGTTCGAGCTCGGCGAGAACCGCTTTCCGATGGTCGCCCCGACTAAGGGAACGATGGCCGGCACGCTGTTGATCCACGAGGCCGAGGTCTCGCCGGGGCCGGTGGTGACGCAGATCGCGTCTCTGTTCAGCGCGTCGCCGTTGAAGTTGCAACTGACGAAGGATCAACGCGTGCCGATCGAGTTCAAAGACGGCCGGGTGTACCACCGCGACTTCGCCATTACGTTCGACGGTTACACGGTGCGAACGTCGGGCTCGGTCGGCGTCGACGGCAGCCTGGCGCTCGTGCTCGAAGTGCCGCTGACGGGGAAAGTCGCGGCCGCGCTGATCCCGGCGGATCAACCGCGATTGCGGGACGCACTCGCCAAGCAGACGGTGAAGATCGCCATCACGGGCACCTTGGCGAAACCGCATCTCGACCAGGGCGCGTTCCGCAAGATCGTCGGCGACACCATGCGCGGGGCGCTGAAGGACCTCGCCAAGGACACCGCCGACGACTTCATTTTGAAGGGTTTGGAGAAGTTCCTACCCAAGAAGAAGTAGCCGTCATTTCGCGGCGGTCGCGGCCACGCTCGGTTTCGATTCAAGGTCTTGGAAGTTGATCTGGATCACTTCGTACTTCGCCCCGGCTTTGCCCTCGGCATCAATGTGAAGCATCGCCGGATTCCGCGGGACCGGTTCATCGCCGTAGTCGCGCGCTTGGAAATGCCCCTGTTGGTTCCCCTTGCCTTTGGGGCTACCCACCGTGGCGATGCGTTTGCCGTCCCGGAGAATTGCGAAGGCTTTCACGCCCGATTCGAGATCGCACTCGGCTTTCCAAGTCACTGTCACCCCGGTGTCACCAGCGGCGGCGCGGACGTCGCTCGGCGTCGGGGGCTCGGTGGTGTCTTTGACCGTGCCGGTTTGGCAATACTCCGCCCAGAGCTTGGCGAAGGTCTCGCTCGGCAACCAATGGCACTTCAGCGGGTCGCCGATCGACGAGTCCGGCCCGCGCAATGTCAGCGTCATCGGATCGGCCCGCCAGCGTTTGGCTGCGTGCGCGAGGGCGGTCAACTGCGCGCCGTCCTTCGTTAGGCGCTCCTTTAGCATGGCGTCGAAGAAAGGTATCGCCAGCGCCCGGCTTTCCCGGCAGTCGTGCGAACTCTTCGGATCGACTGCGATCGACCAGATCGCCCCTTGCGGCCTGTAGGTCTCGAAGGCTTTTGTACTGTTGATATGCACCTTCTCGAACTGGCTACCCTTCTCGCTCTCTTTGACGCCGTAGTTGAAAACGATCGGAATCCCGAAGGTCGCTTTTTCGAACTCGGTGATAGACGCCGAGCGACCCCAGACCGCGACGACGCGATCCGGGAACTTGTTCGCCATGTGACACGCCCAGATCGACCCGCCCGAGTGGCCCCAAATCGCCCACGGGGCCGCTTCCAACTCCGGGTGTTTGCTCTCGGTCGCGAATGTTTTCAACGCGTCGAGGAAGGCGCGTTCGCTGCCGTTCGTGGGGTCGAACCAATCGGAGCAATTCTCTTTGTAGACCAAGTTCGAACCGAGCAGAGCTGCACCGTGTTTTTTCGCCAAGGCCCGCCATTGCAGGTCGTCCGAATGGTCGATGCCGTTTCGCCCACATCCGTGCTGCCGAACGATGACGGCCCGGACGGGTTTCACTCCGTCCGGAATCCAAATGCGGAACGCCGCCGACTTGTATTTCTCGCCGGCTTTTGGCGGTACGTCGGTGTCGAAACTCGCGGCATCGATCGAACCGGCGATTGGCCACAGGACTACGAGGCAAGTAAGGATTCGGAGCATCGCGTTTTTCCGGTGGGTCAGGGCTTATAATCTAACACGATTGCACCGCGCACCCGATTCGGATTATCCATGAAACGCTTCCACCTGTGCGGGATGGGCAACGCCATCGTCGATCTGTTCGTCGAAGTCCCAGAACTGGAATTCGAGCGGCTCGGCTTCGAGCGCGGCACCATGCGACTCGTCGATTTCGATGAGCAGCAGAAAATCCTCGCGATGTTCGCCGAGTCCGATCCGCGACTGGTCTCGGGCGGGTCGGTGGCCAACAGCACCATCGCCTTCGCCCAACTCGGCGGCAAAGCCGCGTACATCGGCTGCATCGGCGACGACAAATACGGCTTCCACTATCAAAGCGAGTTCCAGCAACTCGCCATCGCGATGGGCAACCCGGTCGTCGTGAACCGTCCGACGGGCACCTGCGCCGCGATCATCACGCCCGACGCCGAGCGGACCATGCGGACCTGCCTCGGGGTCGCGGCGCACCTGTCCGGGAAGCACGTCGAACAAGATCGCGCGCTCATCGAACAATCGGCGTGGCTGTTCATCGAGGGGTATCTGCTATCGAATAACGAACCTGGCCAAGAAGCGGTGCGGCAAGCGGTGTCGATCGCGAAAGCGAGCGGCACCAAGGTGGCGTTGACGTGCTCGGACGCGTTCATCGTCCACGTCTTCGGCAAGGCTCTGCACGAAACTCTGGCTCAGGTCGATCTCTTCTTCTGCAATTCGAGCGAAGCGTGCGCCGTGGCCAACGCGCCGGATGCAGCGACGGCATTCGAGAAAATGAAAGGGATCGTGCCGAATGTGGTCGTCACCGATGGCCCGGACGGGGCGTACATCCGCTGGGACGGAACCGAGTTCTACGTGAAGGCGTTCGCGTGCACGCCGAAGGATTTGACCGGGGCCGGGGACATGTTCGCGGGGGCGTTCCTCTACGGCGTCACACACGGCCTGTCCGCGGATGTCGCCGCCCGCGCCGCGAACTTCCTCGCGATGCGGGTCATCAGTCAAGTCGGCGCCCGCTTGCACACGGGCGTCGTCGGCGACTGGAAGTCCGCCGTGGCCGGCTGAGTTATTTCTCGATCTTCTCGGCCGGCAGCGGTGCGGGGAGCGGCTTGATGACGCCGGGAAGCGGCTTGATCACCCCCGGCAAAACTTGGATGCCGCCGGGGCCGACCGGGAAAGGTCGCACGATTCCCGTATTCGGGCGGGCGGTGCCGACGAATTCGGGCGAGACGAGGACGAGCGTGTCGTCTTTGAATACGCGCAGGTAGTTCGGATCGATCTTCTTGCCGTCGGTCGTCAACACGACGATCGCGCCGTCTTTGATCTTCGCGATGGCGTCTTTCGCATCGACCGCTTTGCCAGCGGCGGTGATAACTTGGAGGTCTTTCACATCGCCGAGGTCGATTTGCATCGTGCGGATCGAGGTGATTTCCCGTTCGAGAACCGGGTTGTTCGGGTTGACCGCACCCCCTTGGGCGACGGGCACTTTTCGCTTCTCTTCGCGGCGGACCGTCACGAGGACTTTGCCTTCGCTGTTCGGCTTCAGTTCGACGACGATCGGGGCGGGGCCAACCGGGGAGACATCTTTGGGAACCGGCGCTGAAGGGGCGAGCAAAGCGAAACCGAGGACAATGGGCGCGAACATGGCGGGATTCTCGGGGCAAAGGGTAATAGGCGTTTGTAAATCTATCAGGTGCCGAGTCGCCTGCCAAGCGAGATCAAGGCACCGATAGTTTATCCAACACCTTTTGCAAAACCACGTCCGGTTTCAATTCCTCGGCTTCGGCTTCATAACTGAGGATCACGCGGTGTCGCAGCACATCGGCGGCGGTCCGTTTGACATCCTCGGGCGTTACGTATCCGCGGCCCTGCAGGAAGGCGTGCGCTTTGCTGGCCCTCAGGAGTGCGACCACGGCACGCGGGCTGGCGCCGGTTTGAATCAGCGGGGCGATGTCGAGGCCGTACTCGGCCGGGGTCCGCGTCGCCCGGACGATGGCGACGATGTAGTCTTTGATCTTCGGATCGACGTGCTGGGCATCGACGGCGGCGCGGAGTTGAACCAGATCCTCCGCGGCCAGCACCGGCTCCACGGCGGTCGCGGCATCGACGCTCCCCATGCGGTCGAGGATCGTACGCTCGTCGGCGAGGCTCGGATAGTCGATCAGAACCTTCAGCATGAATCGGTCCACCTGCGCCTCGGGCAGCGGGTAGGTGCCTTCCTGCTCGATTGGGTTCTGCGTGGCCAGTACGAAGAATGGCCGCGGCAGTGGGAAGGTGCCATCGCCGATGGTGACTTGCCGCTCTTGCATGGCTTCGAGCAGCGCCGATTGCACCTTCGCCGGGGCGCGGTTGATTTCGTCGGCGAGGATCACATTCGCGAAGATCGGCCCCTTCTTAACGGTGAACTCGCCGGTGCGCGGATTGTAAATCTGCGTGCCGAGGATGTCGGCTGGGAGAAGATCCGGCGTGAACTGCACCCGGGAAAATTGCAGATGCAACGCCGAGCTGACGGTGCGAATTGCCAACGTCTTGGCGAGACCCGGGACGCCTTCGAGCAGAACGTGCCCGTCGGTGAGCAGGCCCATCAGGAGCCGGTCGACGAGGTTCCGTTGGCCGATCAGCACCGATTCCACGACTCGGTAGAAGGGATCGAGTTTGGATCGCAACGCGGGCGGGTTCATGATTCTCTCGGAGACGGCAAGCCACCGGCGGACGTACTGATTCTATCCGGCGACGCGCCGGTCGGATACGGGGTGCGAGCACGCGAAGCGTGCCATTGCCGCTCGAAGTCAACTGCCCGACGTGATTTGCCCGAGCCGGAGGACGTTCCTACCGCGCTCGTAGAAGTCGATGTCAGGATCGCTTCTCCACTTCGCCTTGTCCCTGGGTTGCCATAGTCGATAGCATAAGCAGGCTTGAGGTTTTCCGAATTCGAGCGACAAGGTTCTATGCCACCGAAACTGAAGACCACACCCACCGCGGCCGCACCGATGCCCGCCGCGATGAGTTTCGATCCGACCAATCCGCTGATTGTCCAAGCCGATCGGTCGATCTTAGTCGAAGTCGATAATCCGAAGTACGCCGAAGCCCGGGACGCCTTGGCCCCGTTCGCGGAACTGGAAAAAAGCCCCGAGCACATCCACACCTACCGCGTCAGCAACCTGTCGCTGTGGAACGCCGCTGCGGCCGGGATGACCGCCGAGGAAATGGTCGGCGTGCTGCAACGCTTCACGAAGTTCCCGCTGCCGAGCAATTTGCTGGCGGACCTCACCGAGACGGTCAGCCGTTATGGACGAGTTCAGCTCGTCCGGCTCGACGACGGCAATATGAAGCTCGTGTGCACCGACAAGCCGCTTTTGATGGAGTTGGCCCGCAACAAGAAACTCAAGGACCTCCTGGGCGAGAAATTCGAGGACGGCTTCGGGGTGGATCCGCTCAACCGGGGCATCTTGAAGCAGGCCCTGATCCTCGCCGGTTACCCGGCGGAGGACTTGGCCGGATACACCGAAGGGGCGGCGCTACCGATAGCCCTCCGCGAAATCGCGTCGTCGGGCATCCCGTTCACCGTGCGCGATTACCAGAAAGAATCGGCCGACGTCTTCTACGCCGGCGGAGATGTCCGCGGTGGCTCCGGGGTCATCGTGCTGCCCTGCGGCGCGGGCAAGACGATCGTCGGCATCGTGGCGATGTCGCTGTTGCAGAAGAATACGCTGGTGCTGACGACGAGCATCACGGCGGTGAAGCAGTGGGTCCGCGAGATCATCGACAAGACCGACCTCACGGCCGAGACGGTGAAAGAATACACCGGCGACAACAAAGAGATCGGCAACGTCACCGTGGCGACGTACCAAATCGTGACTTACCGCCCCGGCAAGAAGCGCAAGAAGGCCGCGACCGAAGTCGAACTCGACGGCGCCGAAGACACCGGCTTAGCACCGGTGAGCGATGAAGATGCCTACGCCAACGCCGCGTGGACGCCGCTGCCAGAAATCGAAGAAGCGGACGACGAGCCGAGCGCGGCCCCGAAGTTGTCGGACTACCCGCACTTCGGCATCTTCGAGCAGCGCGATTGGGGCCTGATCATCTACGACGAAGTCCACTTGCTCCCGGCCCCGGTCTTCCGCGTGACGGCGCAGATTCAAGCCCGCCGGCGCTTGGGGTTAACCGCCACGCTGATCCGCGAAGACGGCCGCGAGGGGGACGTGTTCACGCTCATCGGCCCGAAGAAGTACGACGTGCCGTGGCGCGAATTGGAAACCAAAGGCTGGATCGCCTCCGCGAGCTGCACCGAAATCCGCGTGGCCCTGCCGGACGACAAAACCCGCATGGAGTACGCCGTGGCCGATTGGCGGCACAAGTACCGCATTGCATCGGAGAACGCCGGCAAAGATGAGGTCATCGCGGAGTTGCTCGAGCAATACAAGGATCAACGCGTGCTGATCATCGGGCAGTACCTCGCCCAGTTGCGCACCATCGCCAAGCGGTTCGACCTGCCGTTGATCACGGGATCGACCGTCAGCAAGGATCGCGAAGACCTCTACGGGAAGTTCCGCACCGGTGAACTCCGGCACATGGTTCTGTCGAAGGTCGGCAACTTCGCCATCGATTTGCCCGACGCCAACGTGCTCATCCAAGTGAGCGGCACCTTCGGCAGCCGGCAAGAAGAAGCGCAGCGCCTCGGTCGAATCCTGCGGCCCAAGAGCAGCGGCGACGGCGACGCCCACTTCTTCACGCTGGTGACGCGCGACACACGCGAACTCGACTTCGCCCACCACCGGCAGATGTTTTTGACCGAGCAAGGCTACACCTACGCGATCCTCGATGAACGGGACGTCCTGCAGACCGCGAAGAAACAAGAGTTCGAGCCGAGTACCGAGGTTTGAGAATGTCCCAAGCAATTGCGGCGAGGATGGCGGTGAAGTTGCACCGCCGGGTCTGTCTCGTGATGACCGAAGACGCGGTGCTCGCCGAGGAATTACTCGCGCGGAAGAAGCTCGCCGGCGAAGTGCTCGGTCGGCTTTCGGAACGCGCTTTGCTCATCCGGCCGGGGCGGATCGAGGCGGTTCTCGACGAACTCATCAAGATGGGCCACACCCCGCAAGTGGTGGGCAAATAACCTCCGCGTACAATATCCGAATGCCTACAGAATCAGACGATTGGGTAGAACGAGCCAGGATGGCCCTCGATGGCTATTCGGAAACGCTGCGCCGGAGCGTGGCGGGGACGCTCCTCAAACCGCGCAACCCGATCCCCATCGAAGAACTGACCGAGCGCATCTTGACCACCTTGGCCAATCCGCCGGTGGTCGATCGCCGCATCGCCTATCACTCCGCGCCGGGCCGGGCCGTGCTCGCGATCATGGGTCAGTCCCGCCAACCGATCTGGAAAGTCGGGCATCTGCTGACGATGCTCGCCGCCCTCGGCAGCACCGAAGGTTTCGCGCCGATCCAATCGCTGCTCGACGCCGGCTTGTTGTTCCCAGTGCGCGAGTTCGAAAGCTCCCCGCTGAGCGGCTTCCAACTTTGGTTCGGCCAAGAACCCCGGCTGAACGCGGAAGTCTTCACGCTGCCGGGCGTTGCCGAACGCGCCAAAGACGAACCGCTCGGCTTGCCGAACTTGGCCGAGTCGGAAGGCCCCACGAAGTCGATCGTCCCGCGGCTCGCCGATGCCCTGGAATGGCCGCTGCGGCTCGCGGCCGTGGGGCAACTCGTCGCCGACGGGGCGATGCGGACGACGCAATCGCGGGCGCTGTTCAAGCGGGATTTGCAGCGGCTGCAATCGCACGAACTCCTCGCGGCGGCCCCGGCCGATCACCTGGCCGTCGTGCCCGACATCGGCGTACTGACGCTCTTTTGGGCCTTGGGCACCGGCCAACTCGCCATTGTCGATGGCGAGTTGACACTGCCGAAAGATGCCCGGCCGCCCGCGAATCGCGCGCTGACGGACGAACTCGTGGTGTTGATTGCCGGGCTGTCGGGACTCGAAGCGTGGGATCCGCTTCAGGGATACCGAGTCCTCGAAGGACAGCTCTCGGCGGTTCCTTCCGCATCAATGCTGCTGCTGTTGCTCTTGGCGGCGACCAAGCCTGGAGAATGCTGCGAAGCGGCCCCGCTGGCCGCGTGGCTCTGGGAACACCACCCGTCGTGGCAGAACGGGCTCGATGCTGCCGCCCAGCAAAAAGGGGGCACGCCGTGGGTCGAAAACCTCCTACTCGGCGTCTTCTATCCGCTCGGCATCGTCGAAGTCGTCGAGCGGGATGGCCGCTTCCTCCGGCTCAGTCCGTTCGGTCGCTCCTTATTTGCCGGCGGGCCGAAAGTGCCCGAAGCACCGGCCTTCTTGCAGACGCTAATGGTGCAGCCGAACGCCGAGATCATCGCCTACCGCCAAGGTTTGACGCCCACGCTGATCGCCCGGCTCAGCCGGTTCGCGCGGTGGAAATCGCTTGGCCCGGCCTGCACACTCGAACTCACCGCCGAGCAGACTTATCGCGGTCTCGAATCCGGCCTGACGCTGGCCGGGATGGTGCAGACCCTCAACCAGCACGGCGTCCGGCCGGTTCATGCCGCGGTGATGGATCTGCTCCAGCGATGGGCGAATAAACGCGAGCGCATCACAGTCTATTCCTCTGCGACGCTAGTCGAGTTCCTGTCGCCCGCCGATCTCGACGTGGCCATTTCGCGCGGCATGATCGCGGTTCGCATCACCGATCGCATTGGCCTCTGCGCCGACGGAGCCGACCCCGATTACAAGAACCTCCGGCTCATCGGCAACCGCGACTACGAAGCCAAGCCGACGAAGTGCATCGCGGTGGACGACGACGGCGTCACGCTGAACCTCGATCCCGGCCAGACCGATCTGCTGCTCGAAGCCGAGATCGGCCGGCTCGCGGAACCGGTTCCATCGGACGGTCAGTCGGTCCGCCGATTCAAACTGACCCCGGAGAGCTTGCGTCGTTGCGTGCAAAGCGGCTGGAAACTCGACGACCTCGACGTCTGGTTCTCGGCCCGCACCGGCTCCATCCTGCCCGCCGCCGGGCGGATGTTCATCTTGGGGCCGACGGTGCCGCCGTCGCTGGCATCGAAGCGACTGGTGCTGCAAGTACCGAACTCCGAGATCGCCGACGGTCTGATGCAGTGGCCCACGACGAAAGGCTGCATCGAAGACCGCCTCGGGCCGACCACTCTCGCCATCGACGAATCCAAGTTGGCGGCGCTGCGCGAAATGCTGCAATCGCTCGGGGTGAAAGTGGAGTTCGCTTAAACAAAGACTTCCCAAGTCGAGGATGGTGTGCCTCCGCACACGATAGAATAGATTGAATCGAACGCCTCCGGAGTGCCCGATGCGCCGCATTATTATCCTGCTGATTGTCGTCACCTTTCCGGGGTGGGCCTACAGCCAAGTGAAAGCGAAGGCCGACCCGAGCGTCGAGGTCTTTAAGCCGACCTCGCCGCTGCCGACGTTCAAGATCACCGTCGACGACGCCAACCTGAAACTGTTGAAAGCCGAGTCGAAGAAATATGTCCGCTGCACCGTCGCCGTCGGCGACAAGACCTTCAAAGACGTCGCCATCCACCTCAAAGGGGCCGTCGGTTCCTTCCGGAATTGGGACGACAAACCGGCGCTGACGCTGAACCTCGACAAGAACGTCAAGGAGCAATCTTGGCAGGGGCTTGATAAGTTCCACCTGAACAACTCCGTGCAAGACGGCGGCTACTTGAATGAAATCGCCTGCTCCGAATTGGCCAAGGCGATGGGACTACCGACGGCCCGGGCGGCGCACGCGGTCGTCGAACTCAACGGCCGCAAGATGGGACTGTACGTGTTGAAGGAAGGGTACAACGGCAACTTCCTCGAACGCCAATTCCCCGGCGCGGACAAAGGCAACCTCTACGACGGAGGCTTTCTGACCGACATCGACCAGAAGTTGAAACTCGACGAGGGCACCGCCAACGACGGCAAAGACCTGAAGGCCCTCACGGCCGCGTGCCAGATCGGCGATGCCAAGAAACGCTACGAAGCCGTGGAGAAACTTGTGAATGTCGATCTGTTCGCCAAGAACGCCGCGCTGCAGTTCCTCGCCAACGACTGGGATGGCTACGTCCGCAACCGCAACAACTACCGCCTCTATTTCCCGCCCAAAGATGGTAAAGCCGTGTTCATCCCGCACGGCATGGATCAGATGTTCAACAGTCCGCAAGAGGGCCTCTGGCCGGGACCGGGGGCGTTGGTCTCGCGGGCGATTTTGGAGAACGACGAAGGCAAGAAGAAGGTTATCGGGGCGTACAAGGAACTTTCGGAGAAGCACTTCACGCCCGAGTTTTTGAAGCGGATGGACGAGTGGATCGCCCACACCCGCGACGACTTGGCGAAGAGCAATAAAGACTGGGCCAAAAACTTCGAGGCCGCTGCGAAGGACGACCGCGAGCGCATGAAGCAACGCATGGAATTCGTGAAGAAAGAACTGCCGAAGTTGAAGTGAGCGTCGCGGCATCAGCCCGCCGATTCTTTCAGGGGGATTTCATGTCGAAGCGTGTGGTATTGGCGATGAGCGGGGGCGTCGACAGTTCCGCAGCCGCGGTTCTGCTGAAAAAGCAGGGCTACGACGTCATCGGCCTCTTCATGCGCACGGGCATCCACACCGACGAGATCGACCACCGCCCCGACAACAAGAAGGGCTGCTGCTCCGCCATCGACGCCAACGATGCCCGCCGCGTGGCGGACAAACTCGACCTGCCCTTCTACGCGTTGAACTTCGAGAAAGAGTTCGACAAGATCATCGACTATTTCGCGGACGAGTACCTCAAAGGTCGCACGCCGAATCCGTGCGTCGTCTGTAACAACTGGTTGAAGTTCGGCCAGCTCTGGAGCTTCGGAAAGCAACTCGGCGCCGACTTCATCGCCACTGGGCACTACGCCCAAATCTTGCGCGGCCCGACCGGCGAAGCGGAACTCCACCAAGGGGCCGACCCGGATAAAGATCAGTCTTACGTGCTGCACGGCATCAAGCGCGAGGTGCTGCCGCACCTTCTCTTCCCCGTCGGCGGGTACCTGAAACCGCAGATCCGCGAGTTCGCCCGCGAAGCGGGGCTGACCAGCGTCGCGGCCAAGCCGGACAGCGTCGAAATCTGCTTCGTCCCCTCGGGCGATCACACCGATGTCGTCCGCAAGCGCCGGCCCGAAGCCGTGACGGCCGGGGTCATCCGCGATTCCGACGGCACGATCCTCGGTGACCACGACGGCATCGACCGCTTCACCATCGGCCAGCGCAAAGGATTGGGCGTTGCCGCGGGGAAGCGGCGGTTCGTGCTGAACATCGTTCCCGAGACGAACGAAGTGATCGTCGGCGACGCCGAGGAATTACTGGCGAACGGGCTGTATGCCACGGCAATCAACTGGCTGATCGACCCGCCGCTGGATGCGCCTCTGAATTGCTTGGCGAAGATCCGCTACCGCACTGCGGCGACCCCGGCTACTTTGCGAGCCACCGCCGACGGAGGGGCGACGGTGCGTTTCGCCGAGCCGCAATCGGCGATTTCGCCGGGGCAGGCCGTCACGTTTTACGACGGCACCCGCGTGCTGGGCGGCGGCTGGATCGACCGGGCGGTTACTTCGCCGAACTGACATCTGCCATCTCGCTTCTGCCATCTTGCGTTCGCAACGCCGCTGGAAGGAAGGGGCCGTCTCCGCTTTCCACAGGGCCATTTCTGGAAGCGGCGGGTTCCGAAGATTCCACCCGCCCTATGGCCTCCGGACCATTTTTGGTATGCCCTTAGAACCAACCTTAGCTTTCAGGTTTCGGTCATTCTGCACACCCCCCCCGCCGAAAGCAGCGAAAGCAGCGAAAGCAGCGAAAGCAGCGAAAGCAGCGAAAGCAGCGAAAGCAGCGAAAGCAGCGAAAGCAGCGAAAGCAGCGAAAGCAGCGAAAGCAGCGAAAGCTAAATCTGTAGCAACGATTCTTGCAGTTTCTTCGCGATGCGCTGTTTTCGAAGGTCACGCTCGGCCTGAGAATCGTTGCTACACCCAATTCGGCTAGACTCCCCCACCGGGTGCGTTATACTCCGCCCACTCTTCGTTCGATTCGGCACTCCATGGAGGGAGTCACCATGCGGAATTTCTCGCTCGGCGCCCTGTTCATTCTCACATCGGCCGCGGCCATCGCCTACGTGTACACCAAACCCGACTGCAAACCGTGTGCGACTCTGTCGGCCCAGCCGTCGCCCGTCGTCGAACAAACCGCAACCGTCGAACCGACTTGCCCGAGTTGCAAACCGGCCGTCGTCGATGTCGTCGATTTGAACACCGCCTACCCGGTCGTCGATTCCAGCGGCGTCGCGACGATTTCATTCGACGAACCGCCGCTGGCCAAGCCGCGCGGCGCGGTTTTGCCGGCCCGTTTCGAAGTGCCCGTCGCCGAGTTGACCCCGGCCCCGCGCGGTGCCTACGAAGTCGCTCCCGCACCGCGAATGGCCAAGTGATACCCCTTGGAATAAGGTGCACCCCGCAGGGATCGGTTCCTCCGGGGTCATTTCATGCGCCGCATCACGTCCATCTCGATCGCGACCGTAGCCGTACTCTCCGCATGTCTGGCTTTTCTGCGGGCCCCGCAGGACGCACACGCTTGCGGGATCGCGCCCTCCCGCGGGGCCGAAGTCGAGATCGCCAACGAGTCTGCGCTCATCGCCTACGACTCGGCGACGAAGACCCAGCACTTCCTCCGCATCGCGCAGTTCAACACGGCATCGAGCGATTTCGGATTCTTCGTGCCGACGCCGAGCCAACCCGAGCTCGCGGAAGCGTCGGCCGAAATTTTCCCGCCGCTCGCGAAGATCACCGCGCCGGCCGTGGTCTACCGGACGGTGAAGCGGCAAGCCGAGTTCAACTGCTTCCTGATGGGTGGGAACATCATTGCCGGCAAGTCGGATGCGTACGGTAACGCCGCCATGCCAGAAGGCGCTTCGGTCCGCGTACTGGAGAAGAAGCGGATCGGCGCATTCGATGCCGTGGTTCTCAAAGCCGACAATGCGCAGGCGCTCCAAGATTGGCTGAAGGAGAACGAGTACAGCACCCGGCCGGCGCTCGAAGAGTGGTTCGCCGAATATATCCGGCTCGGCTGGTATCTCGCGGCCTTCAAAATCGCGGCGGGTAAAGCGACCGGATCGGTCAACCCCGCCGTGCGGATCAGTTTCAAAACCGATGTGCCAATCTACCCCTACCGCGAGCCGAGGGATCAGAAAAAGGATCGCGGCGGGTATCACCCGCGGCTGCTGAGGTTGTTTGTATTGTCCGATGACCGCGTGGAAGGCACCGTCGGTACCGGTGCGGGCGCAACGCCATTCGTCGGGGAGACGGTGTGGTCCAAACCGGTCGATTCCGGCGTGCTCGCACCCGTGCTCACCGCGGGCAAGTTCCCTCCGATACCGCGCGACCTGCACCTCACGGAATTCGAGGATCGCTCCAGCCCCCGCGTCGGTACGGGCGATGTCGAATTCGCGAAAGCTCCGAACCAAGCCGCTGTCGAACGGCCACCCCACGAAATCGTGACCGTCGAAACCTCGTACACGACCGTCACGATCCTCGCGATTCTCATCGGCAGTCTCCCGATTGC
>JBBRUN010000078.1:0-13980 GCA_038247765.1 Gemmatales bacterium
AGTCCAAACCATTGCCAAGTGCATGGCGACCGGCAACCAAACGCTGACGGCAATTGAGTCGCTGACCTCCGGACTGCTGCCAGGATTCCACGTCCCCGTCGCCGAATTCTTCGCCGAGTGATCCGAAATCCTCTTGATACGTCCCCCCGTCGATTGGCCTCGGCGAGTCGGTTCATCTACAATGGCGCCATGACCGCCACCCGCCATCCAGGACTATCGACTTGGCCCCGCCCGCTCACCGCGGCGGACTTGGCCAAGCTGCCGACATCCCTGCCGGGCGGCGATGTGCGCTACGAACTCGACGACGGAGTGCTCCTCGTCATGGCTCCGCCCGGTGGCGACCACGGTCGCAAGCAAAACAAAGTCTGCACGCTGCTGACGACCCAAGCCGAGTGGAAGGGCCTCGGTCATGCTTACGGCGAAGCCGGGATTATCCTCCGGCGGGCGCCGGATCGGGTACTCGGGGCCGATGCGGCCTTCTTGACCAGCGACCAACTTCCGGCGAAATACTCGCGTGAAGGTTACCTCGAAACGATGCCGAAGTTGGTTGTGGAAATCCGCAGCAAGAACGACACCACCACCGAAGTGCAAGACAAGGTCGCCGAGTACCTCGCGGCGGGCGTCGTCGAAGTCTGGGTGCTCGATCCCGAAGTCCAAACCATTGCCAAGTGCATGGCGACCGGCAACCAAACGCTGACGGCAATTGAGTCGCTGACCTCCGGACTGCTGCCAGGATTCCACGTCCCCGTCGCCGAATTCTTCGCCGAGTAATCCATGTTCCGCATCGGTTCCGGCCACGATACCCATCGCCTCGAAGCCGGCTACCCGCTGATCCTCGGCGGGATCACGGTTCCGCATTCGCGCGGGCTCGCCGGGCATTCGGACGCCGACGCGGTGCTGCACGCCTTGACCGACGCGTTGCTCGGGGCCGTGGGCCTAGGCGACATCGGCGACGCTTACCCCGATACTGACCCACAATGGAAGGGCGCGAACTCGGCTATATTTCTGACCGAGACACTCGCGAAGTTGACTGCACTGGGCTGGCAAGTCGTGAATACCGACATCACCATCTTCGCCCAAGAACCGAAACTCGGCCCGGTGAAGGCGACGATCCGCGCCAACTTGGCCCGCCTGCTGGATGTGCCCGGCGACCGCGTCAATGTGAAGGCCAAGACGGGCGAACGCGTCGGCCATATCGGCCGGGCGGAGGCCATCGGCTGCCACGCCGTGGTGTTGATCGAACGGATCGCGGGCGATATTGAGGGCTCGCGGTAATTCTTTCAGGCCGAGGTCGGATCGGCGTCCCAACCGAATCACTTTCCGCGATCGATTTCTCCGTTTCTCCGCATTTCTCTCCCGCGTGAATTACATTTGCCGGCCCACACGATTGGAGCCTTGGCATGGCGCGTCTACCGGACGACTTGAATCCAGCGTCGAGCGGCGCCACTCAAAAGATGGGCGACCCGATGTTCGAGTCGGATCGAGCGGGCCCGCTCGATCCAACGTCGGCGCAGCCGAACCGAATCCAAGCGGGCGAGCCACTCACGCCGGCACTGTTGTTGGATTGGCCGCCCCGGCCTCCCCTCGCTTCCACGCCGCCGTCCGGCTCGCTTCGCTCAGTTCGGTTCCCGCAGTTGGCCGGGTACGAAATCCTCGGGGAACTCGGCCGCGGCGGCATGGGCGTGGTGTACCGCGCCCGCCAAATCCGTTTGAATCGCTTCGTCGCCCTCAAAATGCTGTTGCACGCGGACAGCGCCGATCTGTCGGACATGGTGCGGTTCCGCAGCGAAGCCGAGGCGGTCGCCTCCGTGCGGCATCCACACGTGGTTCAAGTCCACGAGTTCGGACACTGCGAAGGCAAACCCTACTTCGCGATGGAGTTCCTCTCCGGCGGCACTCTGTACCACCGCTTGCGAACCGATTCGCCACTCGATCCGGCATACGCCGCGCAACTGATCGAGAAACTCGCCCGCGCCGTGCAAGCCGCCCATGCCCAAGGGATCGTGCACCGCGATTTGAAACCCGGGAACATCCTCTTCGACGATATCGGCGAACCGCGGATCACCGACTTCGGCTTGGCGAAGCGCGCGTCGCTGCAACTCACCCGGACGCAAGCGATCATGGGCACCCCGGCGTATATGTCGCCGGAGCAGGCCAGCGGGCGGACGAAGTTCGTCGGCCCGCCTTCGGACATCTACGCACTCGGCGTGATCCTCTACGAATGCCTCGCGGGCAAGACCCCCTTCAACGGGGACGATACCATCGCGGTGCTCGCGCAAGTCTTGAACGATTCCCCGGCCTCGCTGCGTTCGCAAGTGCGGACTGTGCCGCGCGATCTCGAATTGATCTGCCTGAAATGCTTGGAGAAACGGCCCGACGATCGCTACCCGACCTCCGAATCGCTCGCCGAAGATCTCGCCCGGTACCTCGCCGGCAAGCCGGTGGAAGTCCGCCGGGCCGGCCCGATCGAGCGCGGCGTCAAATGGGCCCGGCGCCGGCCGACGATGGCCACGGTCTACGGTCTAGCGACGCTGCTGTTCGCCATGGTGCTGGTCGGTATGGGTGTCGCCCACCTCTGGCGGGAAGCCGTGCAAGCCCGCGATCTCGCGGATAATAACTACCGCGAAGCGGAGAACGCCCGCGTCGAAGTGGAAGCCGAACGGCGCGGCGCGGAAGAAGCCCGCGATCGATTGGCAAATCAGAACCGGGAGCTCGAAACGGCCCGCCAGCAAATCGGCACGTTGCTGATCGCGGAGCAAAAAGCCAGCGCCCAAGCCCACAACTCCTCGAAGGTCGCCAGCGCCGCGACCGTCGTCGCGCAGGATCTCAAAGGCAAAGCGGAACTCGCCAAAGACCAGTTCGTGGAACTCTCGTATTTCAGCAACGTCGGTTTCGCCAACCTCGAAGTGCGCCAAGGGAACGTCCAACGAGCGATGCATCTCCTCGACCTCTGTCCCGCCAACCGACGCGATTGGGAATGGTGGCATTCGTACCGCGCCGTCCACGGGGAACTCGGCAGCGGCTCGTCCGGTTCGGGGACGCTGCCCATGGATGTCGCATTCGAATCCGCCGGTTTCAAAGTCACGATCTGCGACGTCTACGGTCACATCACACGGTTCGATTTCGAAACCGGCAAAGGCATACCCAAGGCGCTGGCCCCGGCCGATGAGAAATTCATCTACTACAGCCGATTGTCGGAAAATGCCACCCGCCTGTTGACGGTGAAGGTCGAGAAAGGGCGAGCCGGGCCGGATAACGTCCCAGTGGGCGGGCCATTCGAACAAGAAGCCGTGTCGATCTGGGATATCGACTCGGGCAAGCGCCTGAAAACCTTCGCGGCGACCGGCAACGGCGCGTTCGCCGCCGCGATCTCCGGCGACGGAACCCGCGTTTTGGTCGGTTACACGCAGCCCCGGCACTTAGTGACGTTCGACGTCGCTACGGGAAAAACGTTGGCCACCCTCCAAGGCGTTTCGCCGTACGAAAGCCAAATCGCCCTGAACCGCGACGGTTCCAAAGCCATCGCCGAATTCGCCGGCCAGTTCACGATTTGGGATACCGCGACCGGGGAAAAAACCGCCGAACACAAAACGAAATTCGGTTGGCCGCGCGCGATGGCGGTCAACGGCGACGGCTCGATGGCCTACGCGGGCAGCAACACCGGGGCGTTGACGTTCCTCGACGTCCGCACCGGGAAAGCCCACGAAGTCGAGAAGGCCCACGCCGGGGTCATTTCGGCCTTGGCCTTGAGCCGGGACGGCAAAAAACTCGCGAGTTCCGGCGAAGACGGAATCGTCCGCGTCTGGGATGCGAGCACAGGCGCCGTCGAGCAAGTGTTCCGCGGCCACACCCGCGCCGTCGCCAGCTTGAAATTCGACGAGACGGGATTGCGGCTCGCTTCGACCGACTACGCGATGCGCTTCTTGGTCTGGCACATGGACGGCACAAAACAGGCCATCGACAAACTCACACCGCCGCCCGAGGTCAAAGGCCGCTTCTTCCCCGATCGCGCCGGGTCGCGCTGCTTCGCCATCGCGGACGACGGATCCGGAAAATTCTGGCATTACGCGATCGATAAAGCCACGACGCTCAAGCCCCCGCCCGGCCAGAAGTTCACGGCCTTCGCCTTCGCCCCGAAAGGAACTCGCTTCGCCGCGGGGACCGACACCGGAGCGGTCCACCTTTGGGAGGCCGGCGGTGACGAATCCAAAGTGGTGGGTTTGTTCGAGTACCCGGTGCGGGAGTTGGTCTTCAGCGGCGACGGTGGCCGCCTCGCCGCGACCGAGGGGTATCGTTTCGACGTGATCGACGCCAAAACCCGCAACGTGATCCTCACCAAAAATATCCACAACTCCGCCATCTGCATCAGCGAAGATGGCCAAGTCGCCGCCGCCGGTATCACGTACCGTGCCACCGCGTGGAATTTGGAAACCAAGAAATCCTGCGAGACCTCATCCGGCGAAGTGATGTCGTCATTGGCGCTGAGCCCGAATGGGGAAACGCTTGCGATGGGATCGAGCGAATGGCGGATCGGCTTGTTCGAACTCTGGAAACCGAAAACCCTCAAATGGGCGCTCGCGGACAGAATGCTGACGGGGCACAACGCGGCCATCGTCAGTATGGCCTATCACCCGAAAGGGCACCGCCTCGTCTCGGGGGCCGCCGATGGCTCGATCAAAGTCTGGGACCCCGCCAGCCTCTACGAAGCGATCGGCTTGGACATCGGCGTCCGCGAACCGATCCGCAGTGTCTTCTTCAGCTCCGGCAACGCGCACACCGCCGGGAAAGACGTCATCGCCACGCCGGAAAAATACCCGCCGTTCATCCTCCACGGCGGGCCGAGAGCATTGGCCATCCCGCCCGTGCGCTGAAAAACCTACAGCCCGCTCGGTCGCGGTGGCCGCTGACGCTTCGGTTGCGGGTCGGCCTTCTCCGCGCTCGGCGACTTGCGGCGACCTTTGCCGCCGCGTGTTTTCTTCGCTTGCGGCGCGGCGACTTTCTCTCCTCGCAACCGGGCGATCTTGTCCCGAAGTTCGGCGGCGCGTTCGAATTCCATCCCCGCGGCCGCTTCGAGCATCTCCTTCTGCAACTCTTCCAGAAACTCCGCCGTGGCGTAATCCTGTTCCGCGATTCCGGCGGCTTCTTGCACGAACTTCTGCGCTCGGACTTCGTCTTCGATGGAACCGAGGATCGACGTCGTCACGCTCACGGGCGTGATGCCGTGGAGTTCGTTGTAAGCGAGTTGCACGACCCGCCGGCGGTTCGTTTCGTTCATGGCCCGATCCATCGACGGCGTAATTTTGTCGGCGTACAGAATCACCTCCGCATTCACGTTCCGCGCCGCCCGGCCCATCGTCTGAATCAGCGATTTGTCCGACCGCAAGAAGCCTTCCTTGTCGGCATCGAGGATCGCCACGAGTGAAACCTCGGGCAAGTCGAGCCCTTCGCGCAACAGGTTGACGCCGACGAGGACATCGAAGGCCCCTTCGCGGAGTTCGCGCAGCACCTGCACGCGTTCGATGGCGTCGAGTTCGCTGTGCAGCCACTTCGTCCGCAGACCGTTCTCCATGAAGAAGTTCGTGAGGTCTTCGGCGCTCTTCTTCGTCAGCACCGTCACCAGCGTGCGTTCGCCCCGTTCGGTCCGCACGCGGATTTCTTTTTCGAGGTCGCGCACCTGCCCCTTGGCCGGTTTGACGTGGATGATCGGATCGACCAAGCCGGTGGGGCGAATCACCTGCTCGACAATCTCGCCGCCGGCCAGTGCCAACTCCACCGGCCCCGGCGTCGCACTCAAACAGAGGCAGCGCGTCAGGCGCTTCTCGAATTCTTCGTACTTCAGCGGGCGGTTGTCCATGGCGCTGGGCAACCGGAAGCCGTGCTCGACCAAGGTCCGCTTGCGCGCTTCGTCGCCGAAGTACATGCCCCGCACCTGCGGTAGCGAGACGTGCGATTCATCGACGACCAGCAGAAAATCGTCGGGGAAGAAGTCGAGCAAGGTGAACGGCGGTTCGCCCGGCAACCGGCCGGTAAACCAGCGCGAGTAATTCTCGATGCCGGAGCAGTAGCCGACCTCGCGGAGCATGTCGATGTCGTACCGACAGCGGGCTTTCAACCGCTCGGCTTCCAGCAGCTTGCCTTCGGTTTTGAACTGCTCCAACCGCATGGCCAGTTCTTGTTCGATGCCGTCGGCGGCGAACTTCACGCGCTCTTCGGAGGTCACGAAGTGCTTCGCCGGGTAGACGTACAGCTCGTCGAGCTCCTTGATGATCTCGCCGGTGACGGTGTGGATGACGCTGAGTTTGTCGACTTCGTCGCCGAAGAGTTCGATGCGGAAGGCGACTTCTTCGGACGCCGGCCAGACGTCGATGGTGTCACCGCGCACGCGGAACTTGCCGCGCTGGAATTCGATGTCGTTGCGTTGATATTGGATGTCGATGAGCTTCAGCAGCAGTTCATCGCGGTTGATGATCTCGCCCTTGGGGAGGTAGACGACCATCCGCTTGTACTCGCTCGGCGAGCCGAGGCCGTAAATGCAGCTGACGGAAGCGACGATGATCACGTCCTCCCGACTGACGAGCGCCGCCGTCGCGGCGAGCCGGAGCCGGTCGATGTTATCGTTGATGCTCGAGTCTTTTTCGATGTAGATATCCCGCTGCGGGATGTACGCCTCCGGCTGGTAGTAGTCGTAGTAGCTGACGAAGAAGTTCACGGCGTTGTGCGGGAAGAAGTTCTTGAACTCCTTGTAAAGCTGGGCCGCGAGCGTCTTGTTGTGGGCGAGCACCAGCGTCGGCTTGCCGATCTTTTGGATGATGTTACTGGCGGTGAAGGTCTTGCCGGTGCCCGTGGCGCCGAGCAGCACTTGGACTTTCTTGCCCTCGTCGAAACCCTTCGACAGTTCGCGGATGGCCTTGGGCTGATCGCCCGCCGGTTGATACTGCGAGACGAGCTGAAACGCGGCGGCCATGGGTTGGAACTCGCAGGGCCATGGACTTTCCTACAGTATACGCGTTCGGCAGCCTCACGTTCTACTCGGGGCGCGCGAAAGCCAAAGCCCGTGCCAGCGGGTGGTTCTCCCCGGCGTAGCGCTCGACGACCTCGGCGTACTCTTCGGGCCGGCTGACATACAGCGGCAACCAGAAGGTTCCCCCCTTGGCGGATCGCACGCGGATCGTACGCCAGCCCCAATACCGCAAGATGGCGACGCTCTCCATTTTGTCCCAATCGATCATCCACCTCGTGCCGCTATCGTCGGTGACTTCGATCCCGAAAGGGCCGATCCGCACGCGACCTAGGTAATTGAATCGCATCGCGATCGGCAACAGAATGACCCCGATCACGGCGCTCATCCGGGCCCCAGTGACCAGATGATTTTCCAGTTGGGTCATGCCGCCGTTCTGGATCAATTGGTAGCAGGCCCCGGCCGCGAACAAGCCGATCATTACGGTTTGCGTCGGCACGCCCACCATCAAATAGCTGACGAGCCAGTGCAGTCGGAAGGTATGGGGGAAAATGAAAGTGGCCATAATTGCCAGTTGGCTCTCCGGCTTTTCGAATGCGGCCCGGTCACTTCCCGGCCATCTCCAACTCGTAGCGGCGCGTGCCGGACTCGGTCGGGTAGTCGCCGGTGATGCAGGCCCGGCAGAGGCGGGCGGCGGGCAGATCGATGCACTTCGCCACGGCGTCGAGCGGCAGATAGACCAAGCTGTCGGCCTTCAAATCTGCGGCCATGGCTTTCAATTCTTCGCGGGTCGGTTCGGCGCCGGAAATGAACTTGGGCGCGTAGAGTTGTTCGACGGTGGCCATGTCGATGCCGTAGAAACAGGGGGCGACAATAGGCGGGCACGCGACGCGGACGTGGACTTCCTTCGCACCCCCGGCTTCGCGTAGATAGCTCAGCAACGTCTTCAGCGTCGTGCTGCGGACGATGGAATCTTCCACCAAAATCACGCGCTTGCCCTGTAGCACTTCGCGCAGAGGCGTGAACTTCAGCCGGACTTTATCCGCCCGGTTGCCCGGTTCGATAAACGTCCGGCCGATGTACCGGTTGCGGATCAATCCTTCTTGGCTGCGGATGCCCAGCGCGTAGGCCATGGCGTCGGCGGCGGCTTTGCCCGTGTCCGGCACCGGCACCACGATGGTGTTGCCATCGCGGTAGTCGAACAGGTTCATCGCCTCTTCGAGCTTCGCCAGTTCTTCGCCGAGGCGGGAGCGCGACAAGTAAACGCTGCGTTCGTCGAGGGTGCTGGCGACGTTGGCGAAGTAGATCCACTCGAAGAAACAATGGGCGCTCGACCGCTTCGCGGCGTAGCGGTGGATCGTCATCTCCCCGGCTTGGAGTACGATCATTTCGCCCGGTTCGAGGGACTTGATCTCGCGGAAGCCCATGTTCAACAGCGGCACGCTCTCGGACGCGGCGGCGAAGAGCGGGCCGTCGGTGGCGTAGCAGAGCGGACGGAGGCCGAGGGGATCGCGCAGCACGACCATTTCGCCGAGTGCGTTGAGGAAAACGAGGTTGTAGGCGCCTTCGAGTTTGCGGCTGAGTTCGGTGAAGACCTTGACGAGGTCGGGCTTTTCTTCGCCGCGCAGAGCTTGCGAAATCAGGTGCATGATGACTTCGGTATCGCCTTCGCGGGTCATGTGGTAGTCGGTGTACGACGCCACTTCCGCCCGGAGTTCATCGACGTTGGCGAGGTTGCCGTTGAAGGCGAAGGCGAACCATTTCCACTTGCAGCCGTGCCGGCGCTCGTACGGTTGGGCGTAGCTGCGGCCGGTCGGCCCGCACGTGGCGTAGCGCGTGTGGCCGATGCTGGCGCGGCCGGCGAATTCTTCCATGATCGACGCGTGCTTGTGCTCGCGCGACATTTGGAAGGCTTCGGTGACGGTGCCGAGTTCTTTGAAGGTATCGAGGAGTTGATCGCGTTCGGGGTTGAAGCTGCTGAACCCGGCGGCGAGTTGACCTCGGTTCTGGAGGTCGAGGAGCATCCGCGTCATCAGGCGGGTGGTATCGTCCGGGTCGCCCTTCCAAACGTGGCACTCGCGGCCGTCGGCGAAGTGGTACAGGGCCGCGATTCCGCACTCGTGGCGCAGTTCGTCCATGGGCAAGGGTGTCCGTGGGGCAAAGCTCGGGTGCGGAGGCGGTATCTTAGCGGAATCTTCACGAAGTCAAAGAGCATACGACGGAAAACGACCGTTCTCGGGAAACCACGATCCTGTTCCAGTCGCACTTACGGGTACTGTCCTAGCTTTGCGTTGCTGAGTCATCCTTCAGTTTCCTAATCGTACGCCTTCTGTTGGGCTTTGCGGCCTCTGGAATTTCTTCTGTTGGCGCAACTTCAATTGGCTTGGATTCTTCCGCCGCAGCAACAGAATCGGGTGCTCGGGATTCTCTAGGATGCGGCGGAGATGACGAAGGATCGCTCGTTGAATCGACGGCAGGTTCCTTCGCAGCCAATGCCTTTGGCTCTTCTTCCTCAGCGTCGGCAACTGGCGGCAACGCAAATATATCGATTTCTGGTGGTTTAATGTGTTTCTGGACTTGTGGTGCCGCAATGGGTAGGACTGGCTCGGGAATATCGTCGATATGAATGCACGGTATCCCCAACCGCTTGGCTTTGTTCCAGAGGGGGCGGTCTCTGGTGATTAGTTCGGTCACACCATCGGCCTTGCAGATAGCTAGGATGTAGATATCCGCAAGGAATGATTTCTTGTCTTGACCATAATTATTACATGCTTCTTCTTGCGCCTTTCCGTCCAGCAGTTGCATCCGTATCCGACTGGCAATTAATGCCACCCGTTGCGTCAGATCAGATATCTTGAAATCTTCTCCAAGCGACATGGCCAGATACTTATACTGCTCCGGTATTCCAAACAGAAACTCGGAGAATGCGATGACGGGAACGATGAATGGCGGATGTAACGTGTCGAGGTATGGCAAGAGAAGGGATCTTTGCTTATCGTGGCGCGCAATGGATTCAGGAGCATTAAGCTTGCAGGCTTCTTGCAGCGCCACGATAAGGGCGCCCGAATCGAATGCGACACTCATTCCACGTCTTCTCCGCGTACTTCCGCCATATACTTGTCAACATCCATTGATTTGAATGAGTCAACGAATTCCTTGTCCAGTGAACCGAATAGTTTACTGGCTTTACCCCTGTAGTGCTTCTTAAATGTATTTGCCCAGAAGTTTACTAGAGACCATGGCTCAGTACGCCATTCGGCTTTGCCAATGAGGCTGACGCTTTCGTAGAGGCACCCGGCATCTGACATTTTCTTGGCGGTACGCCGACTGCATTCTACAGTCCGAGTTTCTTTGGTCGCATCAAATGTGGCAGTGACAGTCGCACCGTTCTTGCCTCCAATTCGCACGATGTATGCCACAAGCGACGCGGCGTCTTCAACCAGAAGCGACTCTTTTTTCGGCGATGGCAACGGATGCGTCATGGAATACACAGGGCTGCGCCGCTCGTTCAGGAATTGAACCCCCGCGCCCTTGTTGATTATCTTCTGAAACGTGTGTCTGACGGTTCGCTGAGTTGACTTGGCAAGTCCATCCATGTTCTCATTGCACAACGCATCCGCAATGCGTTCCACGGCACCGGATGCTAACTCCGTAAAGCAAAATGACATTTCCGCGCATCTGTCAGTAATAGATTCCAATGACAAGAGGCGAACGCTAGAATCTTTCGGCAGGTGATCAATTGTGGCCTCTTCACGCACGCCTTTCAGCATGCCGTCTAGGAATCGCACCATTTCGGCAAGGTCGAATGAGGAGGTTTGAATGGGTTCCCCATTCAAAGCACCCGTCAGCCTAATCGTGAATTTCTCTTTCATGTCGTGCGCGCTGGCTCGGATACTTATCGAATATACAGTAAATAGGAGAACCCACGGGCTACTCGCAACAGCCCTTTGGGTCAACTACAACCCGGCGATTAGCCAGAGTGCTACCGAATACCTCCACACTACGCGATCCGCCTCCACGATGGAAGGCGTTTCCGCCATGTTTTGCACACTCTGTCAGTCCCCCTTCCGCAAGTTTGGGAAGGACTCCCGCGATTGCGTCGGCCTGACGGATCATGTGTGGAGCGTGGCCGAACTACTCTCTAAGATTGCGGAGTGAAAGCGAATTGCCCGGCTCGCCGCCGGGCAATTTCCGCAACGCAAAGCTAGAACAATACACACTTACGGTTGCAGCACCTTGAACACGGCGTCGAGCAATTCTTCGACGCGGAAGGGCTTGCGCAGGAAGGCGGCCAAGCCGTGGCCTTCGAACTCTTCGAGGGCCTGATTCGGGCCGAAGCCGCTGGTCAAGATCACTTGGGCATCCGGGCGGATGGCGCGGATCTGCCGGAAGGTCTCGGCTCCGCTCTGCCGCGGCATCGACAGGTCGAGCAGCACGAGGTTCACTTTGTTCTTGTGTTCGCGGTAAGTCGCTACGCCCTCCAAGCCGTCGGCGGCGTGCAGCACGGAAAATCCGGACACTTCCAATACTCGCTGCATGACAGCGCGAACGTCGGCTTCGTCGTCGATGATCAAGATCAATTTGCCCAAGCCCGAGCGACCGAGCACCCGTTCGCGGGAGGCCGGCTTGGCCTTCGGCGGCTCGAATGCGGGCAACAGCACGGTGAAGGTGCTGCCTCGGCCCGGTTCGCTGGCGACGCGGATGCCGCCCTTGTGCCCGCGTAAAATGCCCTGCACGGCGGCCAAGCCGAGGCCGCGGCCGGTGAATTTGGTGGAGAAGAACGGTTCGAAAATCCGAGCCTGCGTGGCGGCATCCATGCCGCAACCGCTATCGGTCACTTCCAAGACGGCGTAATCGCCGGGCGTCCACTCGTGCGGATGATCGCCATCGTCGATGTGGCCGGGCGCGATGGTTCGCTTCGCGGTTCGGATGCGGATCGTGCCGGGTCGGTCGCCGATCGCCTCGGAGGCATTCGTGAGCAAGTTCATGGCCACTTGGCGCAGTTGCGTAGCGTCGCCGCGGATCGGGAGCGCGCCCGGCGCGAGGTCGAGGACAACCTCGGCCCGGCTCGAGATCAGCGGGCCGAGCAGACCGGACAACTCGCGGACGAGTTCGTTCAGGTCGAACTCCTTCGGCGCCAAACAGCCGCGCCCGGAATACGCGAGCATTTGTTGGCACAACTCGGCGGCCCGCATCGACGCGTGTTCGACTTTGCCTAGGCAATCGACCAACGGCCCGGAAGGCGGGGCCTGCATCTTGGCGAGGCTGAGGTTGCCGAGGATCGCGGTGAGCAAATTGTTGAAATCGTGGGCGACCCCGCCGGCCAAGATGCCGAGCGATTCGAGCTTCTGCGATTGGTACAGCCGTTTCTCGAGCCGGCGCGTCTCGTCTTCCATTTCCATCTGCCGCGTGATGTCGAGCCCGAGGCCGCCGTGGAAGCGGTGGCCCGCCGGATCGCGGTAACAGAACTTCACGTTCATCCAATGCCGGTGGACGCCGTCCGGCGTCACGGCGCTTTCGCGGACTTCGATCGGTACCGGTGATTCCGCTGCGAGCCGGTCGTTGTGGAGGAATTGCTTGGCGACCTCGGCCGGCCAGACTTCGTCGAGGCTCTTGCCGTACCATTCCTCCGGCGCGATCCGCATGATTTCGCAGTAGTGCGGGTTCGTGTAGACGTAGCGGTGCTCATCGTCGCGGAGCCAAACCAAGATCGGCATGGCGTTCATGAACGCTTCGAAGCGCGTTTCGCTGGCGCAGAGCGTGTCGCGCAGTTTGTGGACTTCGTCGTTGGCGAGGGCCACCACTAACAGCGCCACGATCGTTCCATCCGGGCCGAATTCGGGGGCGAACCGGTACTGAATGAAGCGCTCGAGCGCGCCGTGCCGACAGACGCATTCGAACTCTTCCGGCTGACCGGACGCGAAGGCGCGGCGCGCGTGGGGTACCCACTCGCCCCACGTTTCGCGCGTCATGCCGAGCTCGGGCATGGTACGCCCGAGGGCCCGGTCTTCGGGGATGTTCAGGTAAGTGGCCAAGCGCCGGTTGATGAACGTGACGCGCATCTGCGGATCGAGCCGCGCCACTGATACCGGCAGGCGATCGAGCATTTCTTGCCATGGCAGCGAGTGGGAAGCCATGTATTCTACGGTGTGAAAAATACGGAAGGGGCGTCAACGCCGCCGCGCGGCGACGACGCGCCAGCGCCCGTCGAGGTCTTTCACCGAATCGCCCAGATTCCATTCGGCCCGTTCGGCGAAGATCCCGCGGACACTTTCATTCTGAGTGTATCCGATTTCCAAAAGCAATGTTCCACCCGATTTCAGAAAGTTCCCCGCATCGGCCGCGATGCGCCGGTAGAACGCCAAGCCGTCCGGCCCGCCGTCGAGCGCGAGCCTCGGCTCGTGATCGCGCACGTCCGGGGCGAGTTTCGCGATCTCGGACGGCGCGATGTACGGCGGATTGCCGACGATCAAATCGAACCGGGCCTCGTCGGGGATCGGGGCGAAAAGATCGCCGAGGTGGAATCGCACGCGGCCATCGACCCCGTGAATCGCGGCATTGCGCCGGGCCACGTCCAAAGCGTCTGGGGAAATATCGACGGCATCCAGCGCGAGGCCGGGGCACTGGTGCGCCAAGCTGATCGCGATGCAGCCGGAGCCGGTGCCGAGGTCCAAGACCCGCGCCGCCGGCTGCGGTTTCAGCAGTTCGAGCGCCGTTTGCACCAGCGTTTCGGTGTCTGGCCGGGGAATTAACACGGCGGGAGTCACCTCGAACCGCAGCAAAAAGAAGTCTTTGCTGCCGACGAGGTAGGCCACGGGCCAACCTTGCACGCGCCGTTGGATCAACTCGCGGTAGCGCGTCCGCTCGTCGTCGGTCGGTTCGTCGAACGAGCGCACCAGTACGTCGATCGGCTTGCAATCGAGGACGTGCGCCAACAGCAACCTCGCTTCCAACGACGGCGCCTCGATTCCTTTTTTGCTCAGGAATTCGGTCGTCCAGTGGAGGAGCGTGCGAACCGTCCA
>JBBRUN010000079.1:0-13912 GCA_038247765.1 Gemmatales bacterium
CCGTCGCCAGCACACGCCCGCCACCGAGCCGGATCTGCCCATCACGCCGATGTTGGACATGTCGTTCCAGCTCATGGCGTTCTTCATCTTGACCTTCCGCCCCGTGCCGACCGAAGGGCAATTGTCGTTGGTATTGCCGGACGCCGGCATCGGTGTGCCTTCGGATCCGTCCAAGTTGGACGTAAAGCCGGATGCGTACATCGCGACAGTCGCGCCGGTCGGCGGGGTGCCGTCGGACATTACGCTGTTGAAAGACGGCGAAATCGAAGGCAAAACCTTCAAGATGACCCCATCGAAGAACACCTCGGCGATGGACGACTTTTACAAAGAACTCGCGGCGATCGTGAAGAAGAAGAAAGAAGAGAAAGGCCAGCTGCCGAAGTTGGAGCTGCAATTCGCCGAGGATGTCCGTTACCAGTTCGTGATCAAAATGCTCGACGACGCCAAGCTGGCCGGGTTCGAGAAGATCAGCCCGAACCTGCTCGGGAAAGGCCCGAAGAAGCCGTAAGCCCCTCCCGAGGTGCGCACCATGTACCGATCCGCCATTTTCGCGCTGTTGTTGGCGGGGCCCGCGTTCGCCCAACCGGCGTACTACACCGAAGACGAAGCGAACGTGAAGGCCGTGGAAGCGGCCGGTGGAAAGGTCACGCGTTACATACCGCGGACCGTGAAGCCGGGCGTGCTCCAACCGAAGCGCCCCGACCCCAACGACGCCGCGCGGGGCGTCGATCTGTCCAAGCAGTACCCCGTCACGTTCGTCACGTTCAGCGAGACCAAGGTCGGCGATACCGCCCTGCTCAAAATCGCCAAGAACCTGGCCGAGCTGAAGCACCTCGAATGCGTGACGCTCAGCAACACCGCCGTGACCGATGTCGGGCTGAAGGCGTTGGCCGGTTGCCAAGGCATGGATACGTTGGTCCTCGACGGCGGACGGATCAAAGGCACGGGCCTGAAGGAACTCGCCGAGTTGAAGCTCTTCGCGAGCCTGCATGTGACCGGGACCCCGCTGAGTAAGGACGGCTTCAAAGCTTTGGGGCAACTGACGTCGCTCAAGCACCTCTATTTGGCCCGGTGCAAACTGGCCGAGGCCGACATGGCCTCGGTCGGCGAATTGGTCGATCTGCAAACGCTCGACCTCGCCGATACGGCCCTCGTCGATGCCTCCTTCAAGCACCTCGCCGAGTTGAAGAAGTTGCAAACGCTCGACCTTTCTCGGACGCGGATCACCGGCTCGGGCTTCAAAACGCTCGGCGGCTTGCCCGTCCTCGGCTCCGTCGATCTCACCGGCACCGACACCAACGACGCGGGCTTGGGGAACCTCGCCGAGAGCCAGTCGATCCGGTCGCTCATCCTCGAAACGACCAAAGTCACCGACGCCGGTATGAAGAGCGTCGGCAAGTTTTCGAAAATGACGCACCTCTCGCTGGAGAATACCGCCGTCACGAGTGCGGGGTTGAAACCGCTGGCGGGGCTGACCGAGATGCGCTGGCTGAACTTGGCGCGGACGAAGATCAGCGATGTCGGCATGAAGGAACTCGCGGGGATGACCGAGCTTTTCAAGCTGCAACTGTCGCGCACCCGGATCGGCGAAATCGGCCTGAAAGAACTCGCTGCGGTCAAAGCGCTCGCTTGGCTCGAACTCGCTGGGACGGCTTGCACCTCGGCGGCGGGCAAGATCCTCGCCAAGCACACGTCGCTGTCGCACCTCGATTTGGCCGGCAGCAAATTCGGCGACGCCGGCCTGACGGATCTCGCGGGGAATCTGAAGGCCCTCGACTATCTGGATCTCAGCGATTGCCCGATCACCGACATCGCCGGGAAGTTGTCGCAGTTCCCACGCATCGGCACTTTGATGCTCTCGGGCACGAAAGCCGGCGACAAAACCGTCAAGGATTTCAAAGATCTCAAGCAACTCCACACCCTGTATTTGGTCCGGACGCCGGTGACCAACGGCAGCTACGCCACGCTCGCCGATATGGGTTCGACACTGCGGTACCTCGACCTCACGGGTAGCCGGATGCCGGCGAATCGGGTCGTCGAACTGCGGAAGACGATCCCGTATTGCACGGTGACGTATTGATCGCGGTCGAAGAACGCCTCCCCTTCTTGCGGGCCATCGCGGCGAATCCGGCGGATGACTTGCCGCGCTTGGTCTTCGCCGATTTCCTCGATGAGACCGGAGAACCGGACTCGGTGGCGCGGGCGCACTTCATCCGGGCCCAGATCGCGCTGGCGCAACTTCCGGAGGGAAGTCCAGAGTCCAGGGAGGCGCAGGCGCTCCAAGAGCGATTGTTGTGGATGTACGGCGACGACTGGATTTGGGATTTGCCCGAGCATCTCCACCGGGGGTCGCTCCCCGCTTGGCGACGGGGCTTCATCGAGTTCGTCCGGATGCCTTGGTACACTTTTGCCGAGGACGCGGAGTTGTTCGACTCCGTGCCCATCACGCGGGTGCAAATCATCGAGCTGCGAACGAGTCGCGGAACGTCCGCACCGGCGCTGGCTCCGATCCCGCACGCGCGCCGGATCACCCATCTCCGACTCGGTCCGGCCGCGAATTCGATCCGGCTCGCTTCGATCCTCGGTGCCGCCGTAGGTCGGGGTCCGAGTGATTCGCTGGTCGAAACCCGCAATTTCACCGCACTCACCCACCTCGACCTCAGCGAGAACATCATCGCCGGCGCCGCCCTCGTCGAATTCCTTTTCCGCTTCGAGCAAGCCTCCTTCGCGCCGACGTTAAAGATTCTCGATCTGTCCCGGGTGCAGGGCCTCGACGACGCCGTGGGAAGCGCACTCGCCACGGCGCGGGGTTTGGAATCGCTCGATCGGCTCATTTTGAAGCGCACGGAACTTTCGGAACCGGTGCGCGCCATGATCCTGCGGCGCTGCGGCGACCGGGTCTACTTCTGACTCGCCGCGCCTCAAAGCGGCTTGCGCGCCTGCGGCGTCAGCACGACCCGCAGCGAGCCGTTCTTCTGCATGCTCGCCTCGATCTTGTAGATTTGCCCGTTCGAGACCGACGTGATCGTCGCCAGCAGCGGCAGCCTCAAATCGACCACTTGGCCGATGTTCGCTTCCCCCCGGCCGAGCACCATCTCCTTGATGTCGAGCTGCATCTTCCGCGTGCCGTTCTTCAAGCCCAGCGGCGGCAGCGGCAGCGTCGCGGTCTTGGCGGCGTTGTCGGTGTTCATCATCACGAAGCCGCCCTCGCCGGTGAACGCGGCCGCGTAAGTCTCCGTCGGCAGGATCGTCGCCGACGATTTCTCTTGGACCAAGGTCACGGGCACCATCACGTCCGAGCCGCCGGTCGCCTTCTGGGCCGCATCGCCGGTGCTGGCCCATTCGCCGGTCAGCTTCGCGCTCTTTTTGTCCGCCGCGATTTCGAGCTTCAAATTTTTGATGGCCGTCGAGGTGATTTTGCCGAGCTTGGCCTCGGCGATACTGAAGCCGGGTGCGGCATTCAACACGCGTTCCACCGGCTTCGGATCCTTGGCCGGAATCGGCAGCGAGACCGTCTGCGGGAGTTCGCGCCGTTCGATCTGCGCGCCGCTGTCGACGACGCGCAGGATCACCGACAGCGCGCCGTTCGCCGGGGCCGACACTTTCAAGAGCGCCGACTTCTTCACGGGGATTTTTCCCGCGAGGCCGATCATTTGGATGGTGAGGTCGCCCGGTTTTTCGACGACGAAGAGTTTCTCGAACACGCCGGGGGAATCGGTCACTTCGACCTTGTCGCCACCGAGATCCCAGATGACGCGGTCGGCGTTCTTCACTTCGCCCCGGAGGCGGAAGGTCGCCGGAGCCGTGGCCAGCCCGCCGATCGGCTCGACGGTGAAATCGTTGATGCTGGGGTTCGAAGAGACCGTCGGCGCCGTCAAATCGACCGGCACGCTGCGGTCGTTTTCTTCCATCAGGAAGTTGCGCACCGTCAGCTTGACCGAGTAGTTGCCCGCTTTCGCGTAAGTGTGCGTGACGCTCTTTTCGGGTTCGAATGGCTCCAAGGGCGAGCCGTCGCCGAAGTCCCACCAGCCGGTTTGGCCCGTCGCTTGGTTTTGGAAGTTGACGCTCAGCCCTTCGGCCCGCACCACGGCGAAGTTGGCGATCGGCTTGCCCGGCTTGGCGACCTGATCGACGAGGGCCGTGGCATAGACGCCGATGACGCCGGTGGCGAGGCCGGCGAAGCCGCCGAGCGCGGCTTTGAAGACCCCGAAGCCCGATTTCTTGGCGGGCGCGGCGGCGGGTGCTGCGGACATGGTGATTCCCTCGTCGAGTGCGGAACGCGATCGATCTTGGGAATAACGAATCCTGGGAATTGGGGCAAGGTCGAGTTGGGGGAGGGTGCGCCAAAGGATTCTGGCGGAGGATGTCCGATCTCGCTTTCAGCTTTCAGTCATTCTGCATACCCCCCTCGCTGAAAGCTCCGAAAGCTCCGAAAGCGAAACCGAATTCTCGATATTCCTAATTTGGCAACGACTTCGCATCCGCCAGCGGGTCATTTGGACCGCCCGAGACCGTGACTACACCGTTGGGGGACTTTACTTCCCCGGCGATTTCGCCGGGGCTTGGTTCATCACAACGGTGGCACCGGGCTCGGGGGCATGCTCGAGGGCGTCGGCCAAATCTTGGATGCGGACCTTGTCCTCGGGGGCGATCACATGCGCCGGGATCGGCTCCGAGCTCATCAAGTGGCCCCACGCGGCCCAGCCTTCGACGTGGATGCACACGGCCTTGATCGCCGCCATCAGCGGCATCGCGAGGAAGAGGCCGGACGTTCCCCAGACCAAATCCCAGAAGAGGCAGCCGATCAGCACCGTCGTCGCGTTCAAATCCATCGACTTCCCCATCACCCACGGCACGATGATGTAGCCTTCGAACGTCACGACGGCGCAGTAGACGACCAAGATGAGCATGGCGACGGCGGGGGAGACGTAAACCATGGCATCGAGCACCGGCGGGATCCCGGCAGCGATGGTGCCGAGGTACGGGACGTAGCAGAGGATGAACGTGAGCACGGCCCAGAGCAGCGGCTGCTTCAACCCGAGCGACCAATAGAAGAGCCAAAGCGCCACGGCCAAGCCGAAGTTGACGATGGTCCGCCAGACGAGGTACGACCGCACGGCGTCGGCCATCTCTTTGAAGGCCGAAGTCACCTGCCGCTGCACCTCCGGGCCGGGGCCGAAGATGTTGCGGACCTTCTTCGCCAACAGTTCGCCCTCGAGCAGCAAGAAGAGCAGGATGAACAGGATCAACACGCCTTGCCAGAGGAACGACGCCCCGAGTTTGGTCAACTCCAAGAGCGCGTTCGTGATGTAGTCACCGGTGAGGTACTTGCGAACCTGCTGGAACAAACCCGATTCGTCCGGGTCTTTCGGGAAGGTGTCGTTGATCGGCACGGGGCTGGCGTTCTGCAAGCTCGTCCGCACCTTTGCGTACATCTCCCGCTGCTTGGCTTGGTCGTTCGGGGCGGGCAAGTCGGAGATCATCTGCGGGATGGCGAGCGCAACGAGCGCAAATACCGCCAAGTGCAAGACCACCAATACGCCGATGGCGCTGAAGCAGGAGAAGAACCACGGCATCCCCATGCGGCGGTTGAGGAACTTCGCCCACGGCCAGAGGATCGACGCCAAGAGCGCCGAGATGATCAGCGGGATGAAGATCGACCGACCGAGGTACAGGGCGACGCTCCCGCCGAGGAGGGCGAGGATGTTCAGCCCGTAGCGGGTGGCCGTCGTCAGGTTCAAATTCATGTTGTTGTCTGCGGTCCGTTGGAATCGCTCTCGACGGGTAGTATCGCAAACCGAGGGTCAACCGTCGAGCATTTCGGGCGCACAGACACGACTCACCACCGGAACTCCACGCCGAATTGGACGCCGTGAGCCCAGAAGTCCGATTGCCGGAATGTGGGCAGCGGACGGGGATTCGCGGTCGGGGTGACACCGACCGGCGGATTCGGAACCAAGGCGACATCGACGACGCGGTCGATCTGATCCCCCGGCCGCACGACATTGGACCAATACAGGAAATTGTAGCCGACCGACACCCGCAAGTTCGGAGTGATGCGATAACCGAGGTTCGCCGTGATTTCCGGGACGACGCTGAACTCGTTCTGGGTGAAGCGGCCGAGGTTCGGCCCCGTCGCCAGCAAGCCGCCCCGGAACGTTTCCAACGCTTGCCCCGGCCGCGTCCGCCGTTGCAGCCCGTCGATTTCGACGGTTTGCGCCGTCGTGCCCAGCGCGATGCCGGCGCGGACGTCCACGTCGAACTGGCCGAGTTTGCGATTCCAGAATCCGCCGACTTGTCCGCCGTGGAACCGGTTCCGCGTCTCGAAACGATCCTGCACGAACACTTGTGTGCCGATCGGATCCGACGTGAGGGGCCCGGCCGCGGTGATCGTCTCGGCGATGGTCAAACTCTCGGTGAGGTTCAAGTGACGGTAGCCGGCGTACCAGCCGGTGGTGCGGTCGCAGGTGCGGCAAAGGGCTTTGCGGAAATTGACATCCGCACCCCACAGAAAGCTGTCGGTGGTGATGTCGAGTCGGCCCGTCGACAAGTTCGGTAGCGCCACGATTTCCCCGAACTCGCCGTTGAAGTTCGGTGCGAAGATCGGCCGCGTGATGACCGGGAACTGACCGCTGTCGAAGCTGGCGCTTTCGCTGCGGCGCCCCAAGAAGAAGAAACCGGCGTCCACTCCGCGCAGGCCGCATTCGTCCAGCCAGCCGCTCGCGCGTATCCGGAAACCATCGCGCAGCCCAGGCCCGAAGGTGCCCGGGCCGAGCAAGTTTTGCGTCCCCGGTTGGCCCACGAAACCCGGTTGCCCGAGGCTGTTCGTCGTCGCGAGCAGCGGGATGTTCGGCTTGTTCGCCCACCAGAGCAAGTACTCGGCTTGAACGAAGAAAGAATCTTCGGGCGGGCCGGCGTCCGGGATCGCCGCGACCGCGTTCGGTTCCCGGGTCAACAAATCGAAGCCGAAGAAATCGGTGAATAAACCGTCGCGCGAAAGCTGCACCGGCTTCGAACCGAAGACGTGCCGGCGCACGGGAACACCCGCTTCTTGCGGCGTGACGGCCGACGCGCGCAGCAGTGTGGCACCCGCGATCGGCCCGGTCGGCGCGTCGTTGACAATCGGTTTCGGGATCGTTGGTTCCGCAATCGGCCGCGGCGGTGGCAGCGGCTCTGCAACCGGGGGCTTCGGCAAATCCGGCGTCGGTAAGTCGGGCAGTTCCACGGGATACTGGGGTTCGCCCGCGATCCTCGGGCCGACGGGGCCGACCGGTTTCGTTTCCAGCGGCGGCAGCACGGCCGGTGGCGTCAACGGTTCCAGCCCGCCCGATTGACTCGCCGGCACCGGGACCGGGCGAAACAGCGGATCGGGAGCGGTCGTTTCCAACTTCACCGGAGGCAGGATCGACGCGGCCGGGGGCTGCGCAGTCTTCCAGGGCAAGTCCGGGGCGGGCGGCGCTGGGAGAATCGTCACGGGTACCGAGGCGGGTTTCGGAGCCGGCACCACGACGGGCTTGTCGGCCGTCTTCCAGCCGAGGTCGTCGGCGAGAGCCGCGGTGCCGAGCCAGCCGAGCGCGAGCACCGTCATCGTTCGAACGCGCTTCATCCCGGTTCCTCCTCCCGCAACCGCCCATCGCCTTATCTCCGATCTCTTTTCGGCTATCTGCCGGCACAACCGTCAAGCTTTCTCGAAACCGGACAACAATTATCATCCGCAAAGATTGCCCAGCTTTCCAGGTCGGGCCAATCCGGGTTGACGGGGAAGCGCCTACTTGGCATGACGATGGAAACTTGAGTGAAACCGGCCCGATTTTCTGCCGGAGGTGGAGTGCGCATCATGCTCGGCGAACGGCTCAACTGGACGACTCGATATTGCACGCGACTGGCCGTTTGCGCAGCGGCGTTCCTATTGCTGGCGCCGGGTTCGGCCCGAGCCTTCTACTGGCCCGGTTGGCCGGGAGCCGGTGTGACCGAACCACCGTCGATTACGCCGAAGCAGATCGAGAAGGAATTGCCACCACCGAAGACGCCGATCGACCCGGTTGATCCTCCGAAGCAAGTACCCGAACCGGCGACTCTGGTCATCGCGGGACTCGGTTTGGGGGCGCTGGGGTTGCGGAGGGTTTGGAAACGGCGGAAATGAGACAGGGCGACTAAATGGCGTCGAGTTCGGCAAAAATCGCAGCGAGTGGCAGTGCGAACCCCGGTAGCATCGATCCGCCGTCGAGCGTGTCGTTGATCGTCATCCGCGTGGCGGTGGCGCGGTCGGCCGAGGCAAAGACCAACACGCTGCGGGTGTCCGGTCTGACCAACCAGGCCAGCGTCGTCCCGGCCGTGAAGTAGTCGTTGAGCTTTTCGTCCATTTCTTCGGTCGTGTTGCTCGGGCTGAACACTTCAACAGCCAAATCGGGGTAGATACTCGGCAGGGCCATGTTCGAAATTTTGCCGCCGGGGAATTGAGCCTTCCGAACGAACGAGACGTCCGGAATCCGAATCAGCCCGGGGGCGAGTCGCATCATGCCGTCGGAACCCGCGATGACGCCGAGGCTCTTGCCCCTCACAAATGCCTTCAAGCGGCAGATGATTTCAACGGCGATCGCACTTTCTCGATACGCCAGCTCTTTCTCCAAGAGGACGCCATCGACGAGTTCGTACAGCCGATCTTCGGAGTTTTGCAAATCCTCCAAGTCGGTTTCGTCGGCGGGGTAGCGGTCCAAACGGATGCGACGGGCCGGAGCGTTCCCGAAGCGGCGGGCCAACTCCGGGAGTGTCGGGTGCATCTGCGGTTGCAGAGCTACGGGCATGGGAGGAATCCTCGGATCAAACCATGAGCAGCGGCGACGGTTCCGAACTGTAGTCGAAGGGGATATCCGAGACTTCTTCGTAATCGCCGCGATCGCGGAAGATGTGCAGCACGCGGCCCCGGCTGAGATCGTCGAACTTGGGCTGGCGATACTTCACCGACACCAGTGGCTTCTCCGGGCCGAGATCGTGCACCACAACGCGGACCTTTTGAATGCCGACGAAGCTGTGGTCGTCGACGCGCTTCTTACCGCCGTAGACATCGTAGATTTCGAGGATCGCCCGGAAGACTTGGATCAACTGCTTCACGCCGACGCCGTCTTCGAGATAGATCACGTCGATTTCGACGCCGCGCAGGATTTGGTGCATGTGCTGGCGGGCGCGGCGGCCGAAAACGCTGCTGAACGCGGGGCCGACGCTGCGCAGGCTCCCTTCGCCGTCCTCGGCCCGCTTGGTCGCGTCGCCGTCTTCGCGGCCCAAACCGTTGAAGAACCACCAATGCGGGGCGAGCCAGTAGCCCCCGCCTTTCGAGCGATCCTCGGTGCGGGCTTGTTTCATCAACGTCCGTAATCCGCGGAAGAAGCGCCGGCGCAGTTGGATCTCATCGCGGCGGGCAAAGCGCTCGCGTACCGCCCCGGCTTGGAGGTCGGCCAAGCTGACTTTCAACGGCCAGCGCGGGTCGAACTCGGTCGCCTCGGACATCTCCGGGTGAACGAGCACCAGGCCGACTTCGGTCGATTTCGGTTTGCCGTCGTCCGCCCGGACGCGGAAGCCCCATTGGCCGACGATCTCGGTGATCCGCTCCAAAGTATCGTTGGCCCGGGGGCTTTGGACGTGGATCGTGGGCGGTGTCCGCTGAGACGGATTCGAGCGCCATACCGAATAGAGTCTGGCCGTGAGAATCGCGATCAGCCCCGGCGTCGTCCAAGCGACCAATGCCGCCAGTGACCCGGTCAGTGGCATCGAATCGTCGGCTTCGACATTCGTCAACAACCGGCCGCACATGCCGGTGAGGATCAAATCGGTGTAGGCGATCACGGCGATGATGACGCCTCCCGCGATCAGCCGCGGGGCCGGCACCGAATAAATTCGCCCGCCCCGCCGCGAACGCCAGAGCAGCGCCAGTTCGGCGCGGCCCGGTCGCAGGCACCAGTACATCGCGATCGCGGCGGTGATTCCGCATACGACCATCACGCCGAGGACGGGGAAGTAGGACGCGGCACCGAAGATCGCGAAGATGTAGGTGAATCCGGCCAAAACCAACAGCACCCGGCGATCCGAGTCCGTGAGCGACTCCCGCAAGTAGCGGTCGAGCAGCATCAGCGGCACGAACAAGCCGACGAGCAACCCCGCGAACAAGAGCGACCAGAGCGTCAGCAGAATCAGCAAATAGAAGACGTAAGACGACTGCACGCCGATGTCGCGCCAGCCGCCCGGCAGCAAATACCAAACGCCGACCGAAGCGGTGCCCCACGCCAGCAGTCCGAAAGTGAGACCCCAAGCGAACCCGGGCACTCGCTGGGGCAGTGCCGGCATTCCGCGGAAGTCGATCCCGTGCTGGTACTTCATTTTGCCGAGTCGGTCGGTCATCCGGTTGGCCCGGGCCACCAACCAATTGACCCATTCCAGCGGCCGGCGGCTGTGCCAAAATGCCACGACGCCGGCCAGCGAGATGAGCGCCAAGGCTCCCAGCCCGTCTTGCACGTCGGACGTGGAGGCCCGGCCGACGATTTCCAGGCCCATGAGGCCCGAAAAGATGCCGATGGAAAAAAGCACTTGCCCCGACGCTCGGACGGGGAAGGACATCGTGAGAGCGGACTCGAGCAACTTCATATCGGAATTGTACCGCACGCCCCGCCGGCGGGGTGATTTCGCGCGAATCTTTTTTCGGCGAAGTGACCAATCGCTTTAGGGACGGTCGCGCAGTCACACAACCGGGAGGACGCGGATTTCAACCCGGCATTCGATTCTCGAACCTGCGCTCAATTATTCGATTTCGACTTGCAGTGTGCCAAAGCGCGGAGTAGCGACGGTTCGGATGGGGTAACATTCCAAGTCGCACCCAAATTGAGCGAGTGCAGTCCAAGCATCGCCCAAACACCCCACCGCAGCGGCATGCTTCGCGGCCATGCGCGATGGCTCCGTGCGGATCTCCGCCAAGACCTACTGGGCCGCGACGAACCCCGCCGGCGGTGAAGTGCTCGCCAACGATTGGTAAGGATCACGTCGAATCTTAGCCCGCAAGAATTGCCAGCCGATGCATTCTGCACCGGCATTTCAAAGCCCTTCAGCCCGCCGGCAGCTTCTTCCCTTTCGCCTGCAGCAAGCGACCGAGTTGGTCGGCCGACAGGCGCGGGTCGTCGAGCAGCAAGCCGCCCATCTCGGTGAGGATGTATCCTTGCAGATCGTCCTCGGTCCAACCTTCGGCGATCAACTTGGTTTGAATCGATTCGAGCGCGCCGTCCCGCAGTTTGTCGGTCTGGCGGGAGATCGTCCCCTCGTGGACGCCGAGCAACCCGGCCACGTCGCGCTGGCTCATTTTGTAACGCCAACGCAGCCCGAGCAGCAGTCGCTCTTGGTCGGTCATGCCGCCGAGCCATTCCCGCGCGGCTGTGCAGAAGGCCTCGTGCCAGCGCGTCTCGGTCTTCGTCTTCGTCGGCAGTTCCATCGCCAAGTCGTCATCCGGCAGAGCCGAGGCGCCGGGGTGCTTCCGCAGCTTCGACAAATGCCAGTTCTGGAAGACGCGGATGAGCCACGGGGCGAGCGGCCGTTGGCCATCGTAACGCAACAGCGTCGGCGTGCGGCCCTCGGCATCGGGGACGATCAAATGGCTCCAGAACTCGGCGATGGCGCTCTCTTGCTTCTCGTCGTCGCGCGGGTAGAGCCGGCACGCCCGTGCCCGGAGGGCGTCGAGCAGCAGGCAATCGCTGCGGCCGGTGCGGGTGTTGAATAATGTCTCCCACGCGGCGTCAATCCCTTCTGCGCAACCGCAGGTGACGAACCAATCGAATGCGTACAGGCCTTCGAGGAACGCCTCCCAATTCTGGGCCGGGCCTTCGAGCTTGGCCCCGTAGGTGCGGAAGGCACGCTCGAGGTGCGCGCGGTACGCGTCTTCGGGGATGGTTAATTTCGGGTATTGGATGCGGCCGAGGTAATAGAGCGCCGCGATGCGCGCCGAGTCCGTCGCCGTGCAGGCGGAAGAAGGGAAAGTTGCGGAAAGGGTATCGGGCATAGTTCACTGCGGCGTGAAGACCAGAACCTGCAAGTACGAAGGCGGCAACGCGCCTTTCTCGACCACCGGGGACGGACCTTGGCCCATGCCGAGCGGCGTGACCTTGCGGGAAGATACCACGCCGGTTTTGAAGGCTTTCTGCCCCTTCAAATATTCGACGACCGCCTCCGATTGCTTCTTCGTCAACTCCCCGGCCGACGACGGCGTTTGCCCCGCGTTGCCGGCGTCGGAGAGAGCCGCGACGACGACATCGGACTTGCCGCTGGGCAGGCCCTTCAACCAACCCGCGACTTGGTTGAGGTGCTCACGGCCCGCCGGCGTCAAGATCGAGGTGTCGGTTTCGAACAAGTCGGCGGTGCTGTAAGTCACGAGTTCCCGTCGCTGATCGGGCCGGACGAGGATCGCCGCGGAGTCGGTGACGTAACTGCGGATCAACGGCATCTTCTGCACCGCGTCGGTGCCCTGCTTCACGCTCTGCAGCGTCGCGCGGCCATCTTTGACGAACTTGTCCACATCGGCCGATTTCTCTTCGACGGTGCCGACGGCGCTGTCGGCCCGTTTGATCATCTTGCGGGAATCCCCCGCGAGGCCGGTGATTTCGGTGTAGAGCGTGTCGTCTTGAATCAGCTTGGACAGCGTGCCGTTGCCGGTGCGAATTTCTTTGATGAGCAGCTTGGCTTCGTCGGCGGTCTCGCCGATTTTCGCGGCGGCGACGGCGATGTCCGGAGATTCCTTGGGCGCGAGGCGACCGTCCGCCAGCGGGCCGGTCTTCGGATTCCCCGGATGGATCGAAATGACTTTGGCACCGAGCAACCCGGTGGAATGGACTTGCGCGCTGGCATCGGCGTAGAGCCGCGGCGCGTATTTGGCGTCGATTTGCATGCGCACCGTCACGGCGGCGTTGTCGCCATCGTGATCCGGATATTCGATGGCGACGATCTTCCCGGCATCGACACCGCGAATGCGGACGGGCGTCCCCGGCGCGAGGTCGTGCGCTTCGGGGAAGGCGACCGTCACCTCGGTGGTCTCGGCCCAGAGGCCTTGTTTGCCGGCGGCCCGCGTGAGCGTGAACCCGGCCACCGCCACGAGGCCGATGACGACGAGGCCCAGCAGAATGGCTTTCCAGCGCGATAGCGTTTGCGACACGGCGAGACCCTTCCCGAGTTCCCGGAAATACCGGGCTAGTATACCCCGCTGCGGCGCGCGAAGCGCGGATCGACCCTAGGATTTCCACGACAAGAATTCGGCCGCGATGGTCGAATCGAAGCCGTAGGCCTCCACTGCAGTGGCATGGGGTATGACTTCGAGGGCCGAAACCTCGGTCGGCCCGTCGATGCGGAACCACTCCGCGCATTCGCCCGTCGCGGTGTCGATGACCCGGAAACCGCATTGGGGCGGCTCATCGGACGATTGCATCCGGCGGTGGATCGGCAATCCATCGGCCAGCCCGTGCCTCGGTTTCGAGATGCCGACGATGGCCCAGCGGTCGATGAAAGCGAGCCCCCGCGCGAATCCCGGCATCGATGCGACGGGCGCGAACGCGGCGCCGTCGAGATAACCGAGTTCCCCTTCGCCCGAGTTCAACAGCCAGAGTTTGCCACCGCGATGCCTGGGCGAATGCGGGAATGTCAACCAGCTGCAGGCGATCCGACTTTGTTCGACATCGAAGACGACGCCCTTACCCACGGCATCGTCGCGCCAACCGTCCACTGCCGATGAAACCCCGACCATCGTTGTATGTGTCAGTGTGTCGCAGCGCACCCATTTGCTGCGGAGGGAGCCGTGCGAGATGAGCGCGACCAATGCGCCCGACTCGGCGAGGGCATCCCGGATTTGCCGGTCGATGGGAATGCCGGCGGACAGGTTCGCATCCGACCA
>JBBRUN010000080.1:0-13839 GCA_038247765.1 Gemmatales bacterium
CGCCATGGTGGTGGTCTCGCTATTGTTCGCGAAGTGGATTTCTTGAGTTCGACGATGCCCGGTATGGCCATTTCTCGACCACCGATTGTAGCCATACGCCCCGACCTGTTCCTCCGTTTGGAGTTCGGCCATGCGCCGTCTATACCGCCACGCCTTCACTCTAATTGAGCTTTTGGTCGTAATCGCTATCATCGCCATTCTCATTGGCCTCCTGCTGCCGGCGGTGCAGAAGGTGCGCGAGGCCGCATCGCGGTTGAAGTGCCAAAACAATTTGAAGCAGATCGGCTTGGCTTGCCACAACTACGAATCGTCCAACGGCTACTTTCCGCCGGCGAGTACGTTCATCCGTACTACGCCCGGATTTCAATCCTACGGTGTGCACGCCTACCTCTTGCCGTACGTCGAGCAAGACAACCTCCGCAACCTCATCAACTTGGATCTCCCCTACAGCGCGCCTTCGAACATCCCGGCGGCGAAAGTGAAGATCCCGATCTACGTCTGTCCCAGCGAAGTCAATGACCGCGAGCGACCGGACGGTGCGATCATCTATTATCCACTGAGCTACGGCGCCAATATGGGCACGTGGCTCGTCCTCGACCCCATCAGTGGCGAAAGCGGCGCCGGGTCTTTCCCCGTGAAATTCCGCTCGACGCCGACCGAGACTATCGCCAGGGGCCATGCGACCGGCGCTTTCACCGACGGCCTCAGCAACACCGTCGGTTTCGCTGAAGTGAAAGCGTACAACCCGTACCTTCGCGACGGCGGCAGCCCGAATATTGCCAATGCGGCGCTCCCCGCCAGCCCGACCGATGTCGCAGCTCTCGGCGGAGATTTCAAAACCAATTCGGGCCACACGGAATGGGTCGATGGCTACAGCCACCAGACCGGCTTCACGACGCTGTTCACGCCGAATACGAAAGTCCTTTACACGACCGGGGGAGTGAGTTACGACATCGACTTCACGTCGTTCCGCGAAGCGCGTGATATGACCCGCCGAACCTACGCCGCGGTGACCAGCCGCAGTTATCACACGAATTTGGTGAACGCGCTGAACATGGACGGCTCGGTACGGTCGATCAACAACTCCATTTCGCTCGGGACGTGGCGGGCCATGGGCACACCCGCCGGTGGCGAAGTCATCACGGAGTGACGTCGGGGAACGTGAGAGGTCGAGTTCAAAACCAGCGACGCCATCCGCCGCTATTTCCCGTCATCGACGACCAGCATCGGCTTCGGGGCGATTTCCAAAACAGCCGGCGGTGGGACTGCGAGCGGGGTCGGCACCGATGGCGCCACGATGACTTCCAGCAAACCGCCCGCGGCCCGTTGGATCGCCTTCTGGGCCTCGTCGGCTTTCAATTCCTGGATCGCCTTCAGCGACTGGCCCACTTCCCAGCGGTAGAACTTCTCGCCCTTCGATACCGGCACCCCGACGAACATCGCCCCCAAAATCGACGGCTTCGGATCCTGCACCGGCTTCGAAGGCGGCTTCGGAAACTTGCCCGTCAGGGTTTTGCTCGGCTCTTTGCTCTCGGTTTCACCGAGGATCAACCCGTTGCCATCGATGCCGTAGATCTTGAAGAGGTGCTTCGTGCTCGACTTTTCGTCCGCGAACGCCAGCATGTTCCCGTCCTTGGGGAAGGCGATGTCCTTCATGCGGCCGTCAGGGTAGAAGTCGGTCTTCTTCGTCTTGAGGTAGCGCATGGCCTCGATGGTCAGCTTCTCCCCCTTCTGCTTCATGTTGATTTCGAAGTCGTAGTTGTTCCACTTGTCGAAGATCTCGATGTGGGCGCTGCCGTCCGAGGTCTTCACGAGCGTCACCAGTTGGATGTAGGCACTGATGTCCGGGCCGGGTGGCGTCGACGGTGGTTCCACCGGCTGCTTGATCGGGTCGGGCTTGGGATACGGCGGTAGCAGGCCGTGCAAAACATCGCGGGCCGTCACGTAGGCGTATTCGCGATTCGGCGTTGCCAAGATTTGCGTGAGCTTGAACGGGGCGATACCGCGGCCGAGTTCGGGCGAGGTGTTTTCCATCGCGTACAAACCGGCGGAACCGAGGATCGACCCGCCCGATAGCGGCGCGGCGAGCAGCGTCTTCCGGGCCGGGGCACCGTCGAGCATCAGCGCTTCGGTGACGAGAGTCACGTTCAAGTCGGTGCGGTCTTTGGCCGCGCGTTTGTCGGCGTCGATTTTCGACGCGTCGTCCCGCTTGATCACGAACGTGGTGATCTGATGCAGTAAGTTCAGGTCGTAGTATTTCTTGAGGAAGCTCATCACCGATGCGATATCGACTTTCGTCATCGTGATGGTGTAACCGATCTTGGTGTAGGCCGGGCGGCCCTTGGTCAGTTCGGGGATGCCTTTGCTGTCGGGCGCTTTTTCCTTCACCGTGTAGCCGACGGGGATTTTCGCTTCCAGCAGCATCCGCGTCAGCGCCGATTGGTATTCGCGCTTGCTGAAGTCGAGATCGCTCGGCAGGCTGCGCGGCAGGATCGCCGCCATCACCTTGCGGTTGCGGGCGTTCGTGGCATCGAGTTCGGATTCGTTGGCGGCGTTCTCGGCTTGCTGCACCGAGTTGGCTTTCCGCTGGCTCAACAGCGGCAGCAACAGCATGCCGATAAAAACGTAGGCCACGAGGCCGGTGGCCACGAGGCCGGCGACCCAGATCAGGATGCGTTCGCGGGATGAAACAGTCATTGGCCACCTCCGAAGTCGAACGGATCGCGGAATTCTTCGGGGTCGACGGGTTTGGGAACGGGGGGTTCGATCTTCGGCGGCGGGGGCGGCGGTGCCAACTTCCGACGGAAGTCTTCGGGCTTGCGGGGATAGATCTCGGCGTTGATCGTGTACTGCTGCACCTTGGAACCGGCACCGCCGCCGCCGGCGAGGCCCCCTTGGGTCATGCGGGAATTCCCGAACCCGGACTCTTTATTCAGCGTGTCGTTCAACTTCGCGGGTAGGGTGGCGTCTTCGCTCAAGATCATCAGCGTGATCTTGGCGATCGGTTTCTCGCCGGGTTTGACGCCCGACTTGACGGCGACTCCCGCCGGAAGCGGAGCCGGGGCCTTCACGGGTTGGCCCGCTTTCACCGGCACCGGTTCGATGATCGTGCCGTTGAAATCCAAGAGCCGGAGTTTGTCGACGGTCGGGAACTGATCGTTCAGATCGTAGTAGATGTCGATCCACGGGACTTCGCGGGCCACGTATTTCTGGGCCGCATCGACGCGTTTGTTTTCGAGCGACTGCCCCTTGGCTTTGTCTTCGAGTTCGGTCTTCTCCTGGGCCAACCGCATACCTTCTTTTTCCGAGGCGATCAGTTGCAGGTAGAGGAACCCGCCGGCGGCCGCTAGCAAGATCGCGGCGATGGCCCCGGCCCAGACGAGCCTGCGTTTATTCTTGTTCGGGGCGGATCGCGGCGAGCGGGGCGCTTGGAAGTTGATGTTCAGCGCTTCGCCGGAGATCTTCGTCGCCAACAGGCCGACGGGGCCGAGGAAGCGGCCGTGGAGTTCCGGGGGCACGCTCTCGGCCACCTTGGAACCGGCCAGCGGGTCGATGGCGTGCACGGGCAAGCCGAGGCCCGATTGCATGCGGCCGATCCAACTCGCGCCGCCGGCGTCCCCTTCGGCCAAGTAGAGCGCTTGCACCGGACGGCCCGGCGTCTGACCGTTGAACGAGGCGAGGCTGCGTTTGATTTCGCCGAGCAGGGCCGATTCGGCGCCGAGCGACATCGGCGAAATCGTCCGCGAGAAGAGCGTCTGCGATCCGTGGCCCACGGCGAATTCGCCGCCCGTGCCCCACAGGCTGAGCACGGCGATCGGGGAGTGGTTGTCTTCCGGCGGTTGCGTCGCGCCCGTGGAAATGGCCCGGCGAGCACCGGCGAGACTCGCGAATGGCCGGGCCGAGACCGCGGCGAGCTTCAAGCCGGCTGCGACGCAGAATTCTTGGGCGGCCGCGAACAATTGCTTGCGGACGAAAACGACCGTCGCGCGGCGTTGGACTTCGCCCGTGGCGCCGGGCGTCGTGAAGTAGTCCATGACGACGTCGTCGGGGGAGTCGGCCAGATCCTTCTGAGCTTGGAAGCGGACGACCGCCGCTTCTTCGCTCGCGGCGACCGGCGGGAATTTCACGTCTTTGACGATGACGCGATCCCGGCCGAAGCAGATCAACACCGGGGCCGGGGCGATGCCGGCTTCTTTCAAGAGCGACTTCAGCTTGGTGCCGAGGTGGATCGCGTTCGCGGCGGTGAGTTGCGAAGCGGATTCGTCGAGCACGGCGAGCGCCTGCTCGAGCTGCACGCCCCCGCTCCGCACGGTGGCGGCGGCGACGAACAACCCGCCGGCGTCGGCGTCGATGGCCAAATAGCGTGACAAAGCGATCCTCCGGGTGCTCAGCGGGGCAGTTTATCGTCGGCGAAACCCCGACCGAGGTCGGTGAGGTCGCGGTAGTACAGGATCCGGGGTTGGCCCAAGGCCACATCGATCACGGCTTCGACGCGGGAAACCGGTCCCCCGGCCTTGCCGAAATAGCCCACCGAATGGATTCGGTAGGTGAACGTCCGACCGCTGATGTATTTCTCGATGTTCTTGAATTTATCGGCCGGGAGGTTGGCCTGCGTGACGATCCAAGCACCCGAAAGGGTTGTCGCATCGTTCGGGGTCAGGGTGGAGCGCGTCGAAATCATCGAATCGACATCCGCTTCCGCCAACCCGGGCAGCGCCAACAGGACGTCGCGCGGGGCCGTGTTCACGTTGATCCGCGGGCTGAGTTCGTAGGTGTTGGCCGTCGCGCTGGTCACGGCGGACGTTTTATCCAACAGGACCGGCAAAATCTGCTTGAGCAGGGCCGCGTCGTTCAGTGGGCAGGCGATAACCGGAATCGGGTTCGGCGGCGCACCCGGCGGCGACGGCGGCACCGTCAGCGGGATCTGCGTATTGAATAAAGTCATCGTCGAACTCAGCTTCCGAAGACCTTGGCCCTTGGCATCGACGATCCCTTGCACGAGGCTCCGGAGCGAACTCGCCGGGGCCGCTACTTGGGTACCCGACAACGGCGCCGCCGCGACGGCTTTGTTCGTCGAGCGCGTGTAGACGATGTAATCGGACAGTTCTTGCCCGAGGATCGGCGTCAATTGCTCGGAGAGCGTCGCCAAGTCGGGCAAGTTCAAATCGACGCGAGTCAGGCCTTCGGAATCGATGTTGATTTCGCGGCCGTAGCAGGTGAGGTACTCGCACCAGCCGCGGTTGAATTCGGCGCCGTCGTCTTCTCCGGCATCGAGCACTCCATTGCGGTTGCGGTCGTTGCCGAAGAGCAATTGGGGCGTCACGCCGCTGACGAGGAGCAGTTCTTCCAAACTGCTGATCGGCCCGTTCTTGCAGGCGTAGGCCGGGGTGAGGCCTTGGTACACCCCGGCTTCGGCGCCGCTCGGGCGCTGGGTTTCGTCGGCGTCGAGCCAATCGACGATCGCGTCGGCGATGGCTTCGGTCATGCTCGGCAACTTCAGCAGGGCCGCGTAGAGCACTTCCCCGGTCGGGTCTTGCAAGATCAGCGAGTTCACGTTCAGCTTCGCGCATTCGTCCATCGCGCCGTATCGCAGCGGGTAGCGCTCCGACGACTCGTCCCCGGCATCGGCGAGGTTGATCAGCGAAAATCGACCGCCGCCCCGTTTGCCGGCGGTGTCGCCGACGGCGATTCCGCCGAACAGGTCTTGATTGTCGTAGGGGTTCCTGCTGAGGGCCGTGTCGAGTGTGTCGCGGTCGGAGAGCATGCCGATGGCGTAGTGGACGCCCGACGCGGCGTAGGCTTTCGTCTCGGACGTTTCGGACGTCCGCACCGACACCTGCAGCTCCGTCGACATCGACTCGGCGTAGCGGTAGGCCGCGAGCGACAGCACGACGACGACGATGAGCACGGCGAACAGCACATAACCGGGGCGGGCTGGCCCGGTCATGGGTCGGAGTTTTCCGGAGAGTTTCCGAATCAACATTACGGCGTCTCCGTGGTGGTCGTTTCGGGGGGCGGGATCAAGCCGACGCCGGTGCGGACCGGGAAGACGTGGACGATCGTTTTCTGGACGGCATTGCCGTCGCGGTCTTTGAACTCGAAGGTGATCGAGGCTTTGATCGCCCGGGGCGGCCCGGTGGTCGAACTGCCGTCGGTCGACGATTGCGAGCCGTCCCATTCGCTGACGTAAGCGGCGCCGTCGGCGTATTGAAACTGCATCGCCACCACTTCCGGGGCGATGATCTCGGCGTCTTCGTTCGTTCGGTCGATCTCGGTCGAGTTGCCGACTTTGTCTTCGGTCAGCCATTCTTTGTCCTGCCGGCAGAGGCCTTTGCCGCTGCTGTGCAAATAGTAGCTGATGCGGTGCCCGTCCGACGGCAGGGCGGCCGCATCGGCGGCGATCTCCCGATCCGAAAGGTACCGCGGCACTCGCGACGCGAACAGGATCAGCGACTCGCCCGTGCCGATGACGCCGGCTTGGAACGCGATTAGCGACGCGGGTGTCGCGGTTTCCGGTGTCGTGGCGGTCGTGGTGGTCGTGGTCCCGTCCGTCGCGGCCGGGACCGTCTCGACCGGGGTCGCGGCGCCGGAGCCGTCGATGGCACCACCCGACAGCGGCGGGAGCACCCCGAGGGGCGACGACAGATCGAGCGCCATGCGATTGACGACGGCCCGGTTGAGGTTGCTCTCGGCGACCAAGGCCCGGCCGGAGTCGGAGGTCTGCAGCGTCAGGTCGAAGGCGAAGTAGAGCGCCGACATCAGCAGCACGGCGATGGCGCTGGCGATGAGCACTTCGAGCAGCGTGTAGCCGGGGCGGAGGCGGGCGTGGGGCCTTCGCATCGTTACGGCCTCTGGGTGGTCGTGGTTTCGGGGGCGACGGCGGGGGCCGCGTTTCCCATATATTGCGGGTCGAAGATGATCTGCGTCAGGGTGACTTCCACGGCCCGGCCCTGTTCGATCCAAACCTTGACGGTCACCGGGTACGTGTACGGCGCCAGTTCGGCCCCGATTTCGATCGACCATTGCCAGAGCGGCTCATCGTCGAATGTCCCTTGGCTGCTTTCGGAAACCGAGACGACGCCGGCTTCCGCCTCGGCCATCTTCGATTGGCAAAGTCGGGTGCCGGTGGTGGTGCGGGCCGCTTCGACGGAGCTGTTTGTGCCGAAGTCGATCAACTGCGCGATCCCGGCCAAGGCCAGCAGGAATACCGCCATGGCCACGAGGACTTCGAGGAGGGTCAAGCCCTCTCGGCATGCGGTCCGGCGATTCGGTTGGAGCATCATCGCTATCTCACTTCGGCGCGGCGACCGGGTTCACCGTCACGTGGCCCGTCAGACCGCGGATCTGTACCGCGAGTGGGGCCACGCCCGTCTCGCGGATTTCGAAATCGACGAAATCTTCTTTGCAGGTGCCGTCCTGCTGGAAGGTCGCCAGCCGGATCCATCCTTCGGAGTCGGACGGGGCGGTTTCCGCACCGGTCGCCATCGGCACGAGCGTCACGTCGAGGGCGAACTGCTTTTCGGAGATGAACGGCTTCTGTTGATCGTCGCCCGTTTGTTCCAAGGCTTCCGCGTCGTCCGGCGAGACGCGGATTTTGGTGCCGTCTTGCGAAACCGACAGCCGATAGTTGCGGCCTTCTTCCATGGCGTGCGAACGGGCCATCGCAATATCGCCGGTGACGTCGTCCGCGGCGGCTTTGACCTTGGTATTGCCTTCTTGACCGGACAGGGTGGACGCGATAATTCCGCCGAGCGCAACAATGACCGCCAACACGACGAGGATCTCGACGAGTGTGTACCCGGCTCGGTTGGCGTGCGGTGTGGCGGTCACGGTCTTTCCCTCGGCGGACTACTGCGGACCTTTGCGACGCGTGCTGTAATACGTCTTGTTGTCGGGCGTGGTCAAAGTGACCATCGGATCGGGCGAGCCGTATTGATCGAGGTTGGCTGGGTCGTAGTTGTAAACTCCGCCGTCGACCGGGCACTTCAGCGTGCCGATGCCGCCGTCCACGAGCGGCTTGGTGCCGTCTTGCGGGGCGACGAGATATTCGAGCGTCGGCGGCGGGACGCCTTCGTTCTTGGTCGCGTGGTTCTTGCAGGCGTTTTCGAAGATGGTCATTTGGCTGCGGGCCGAGTCGATGCGGGCGTCTTCGAGATACTTGAACGCATAGACCCCGGCGACGCTGGCCAGAATCACGAGGATGGCCACGACCACGAGCACTTCGAGGAGCGTGAAGCCTTCGCGGGAGCGGCGGACGACGGACCGATTGGCGGACACCAACATGGCAAAACCTCCGGGCGAGACGCGGTGCGATACCACAGCTCAATATAGCAGCGGGCGGATTCAGAAACTATGAGAGAGACGATCCGCAGCGATCGTCAATCCGATCGGTTCCCAGGGACATCGGCCACGAGGTTGACGCTTTCGTGGTCGAAGTACGTCGGGATTCCACCGGGCGCCACGAACGCGGCCACGCCGTCGCGGTAGACGACCGCGCGGGGGCTGTCCACTTCGAATCTCCGACCGCCGTTGAGTCGGACGGTGAAGATCCGGAATGGCTTCGCCGCCAGAAACGCTTCCAACATATTCTCGAAGTTTTCTTGCGTCACGTCCCGCCCTCGATACTCACGGTCCCCGAGATGGATTGTACCCGCAATCTTCAGTTGCCGACCGTCTGACCCATCTTGAACACGGGTAGCAGCAACCCGGCCACCACCAACAGCACCATGAGCGCCATCACCAGCAGCATGACCGGCTCGAGCAGTTTCACCATCAGTTCGAGGTTGCGCGTCGTGCGGCGTTCGAGTCCGTCCGCGATATCGACGAGGACTTTTTCCAAGCTGTTCGATTCCTCGGCGATGGCGATCATCTCGACGACGTCGGTCGGGAAGTAGGCGTTCTTGCGGAGCGGGTCGGCGAGCTTGGCCCCGGCCGTGATGTTCTCGGCCGAGGCTTCGATGGCTTCGGTGAGCACCTTGTTACCGGTGGAATCTTTGGCGATGTTGAGCGCCCGCAAAATCGGGATGCCGTTGTGCAGCATCGTCCCGAGGATGCGGGTGAAGCGCGACAGCGCCAGCGACAAATAGATCTTGCCGAAGACGGGCATGCGCAGCCGGATGATGTCCATGCGGCGTCGGCCGTTCGGCGTTCTCGCCCAAGAGCGGTGGACGAAGAACAAGACGACGACCAACGCCGCGACGTAGATGCCGTACGACTGCAGGAAGTTGCTGAGCATCAGCAGGTACTTCGTGAGCACCGGCAGCGCGTCTTTTTCTTTGAGTTTTTTGAAGACCGGCTCGAACTTCGGCACGAAGAAGATCACCAGGATGCCGAGGACGCCCATACCGGCCAACATCAGGAACACTGGGTACGCCAGCGCGCCGATGACCTTGCCCTTCATGTCTTCTTGGTGTTCGACGAAGGTCGCGGTGCGCTTTAGCACGTCTTCGAGGAAGCCGCCCTCTTGGCCGGCGCGGACCATGCTGACGACGAGTTCGTCGAAGACGCGCGGGTGCTGGGCCATCGCTTGGGCCAATCCGGTACCGTCGGCGACACGCATGCGCACGTCGCGCAGCACGACCGAGAGGCGCTTGTTCGACGATTGCTTTTCGAGCAATTCGATGGAGCGCAAGAGCGGCACGCCGGAGCCGAGCAAGTCGGCCAGTTGCGAATACATCGTGGACAGTTGGCGTTTGCTGACGCCGCTGCCGAAGGAGATGGTGAAGCCGCTGCCACCTTCGGAGTTGGCCGCGGCGATGTGGAGCGGGAACAGGCCGCGGGCATCGAGCATCGACGCGGCTTCGCGCTCGCTCGTCGCGGTGATGCTGCCGACGCTCTTGACGCCGGTGCCGGCCAGCGCGGTGTAAGTAAAATCCGGCATGATGGATTCCGAGGTCGAAAGACAAGAACTTTTCACCGCAGAGAAAGCAGAATGAAGAAAGAAGAAAGAGAACCAAAACAGGCCTGCTTGCCTCTGCTGTTTGCTCCGATCTCCGCGTTCTCTTCTTTCTCTACGGTAAAAACTCCGGAACTAACTGAGGTCGCCCGCAGTCGTGCGGCCGACTTCGTCGATGGTCGTGTTGCCCGCGAAGACCTTCAACCAGCCGTCTTGGCGGAGTGTTCGCATCCCGGCTTTCAAGGCTTCGTGGCGAATTACCGACGAGTTCACCCGCTGCACGACCAAGTCGCGGAGGACGTCGCTGTTGATCATCAATTCGTACAGACCCATCCGGCCGCGGTACCCGGACTGCCGGCAGTTCCGGCAACCGATGCCCTTGTAAAGCGACTGCCAGGGCTCGCCGGTTTGCGGGTGGACCTTCGGGAAGTCGACCGGCAGTTCCTCGGGATCCGGCACGAAAGTCGTTTTGCATTCGCCGCAGATCGTCCGGACGAGTCGTTGGGCCATGACGCCTTCGACGGTGGACGACACCAAGAACGGCTCGACGCCCATGTCGATCATCCGCGTGAAGGCGCTCGGGGCGTCGTTGGTGTGCAGCGTGCTGAAGACCATGTGACCCGTCAGCGAGGCTTGAATCGCCATCTGGGCAGTTTCCAAGTCCCGGATTTCGCCGACGAGGACGACGTCCGGGTCGTGCCGCAAGATGCTGCGGAGTGCCCCGGCGAAGGTCAGGCCGATCTTCGCGTGAACCTGAATCTGACAGATGCCGTCCTGCTGATATTCGACCGGGTCTTCGACGGTGATGATCTTCGTCGTTTCGTCTTTGATCTCGTTGAGCGCCGAATAGAGCGTCGTCGATTTGCCGGATCCGGTCGGCCCGGTTACGAGCACGATGCCGTGGGGCCGGTCGATGAGAGCCTTGAACTTCTTGGCCGTGTCTTCGAGGAAGCCGACGCTCTTGAGGCTGAAGACCATACGGCCCTTGTCGAGCAACCGCATGACGATGCCTTCGCCGTGCGTCATCGGGATGATCGACACGCGGACGTCGATCTCCCGGCCCTGCACCTTCATCTTGATCCGGCCGTCTTGCGGCAGCCGTTTCTCGGCGATGTTGAGCCGGGCCATGATCTTCAACCGGCTGACGATGGCCGATTGAAACCGGTTGATTTCCGGCGGCAAGCGCTGTTCTTGGAGCAGACCGTCGATGCGGTAGCGGATGCGGAGGGTGTGCTCTTCGTGCTCGATGTGGATGTCCGAGGCGCGCTCGTTCGCGGCTTCGATCAGAATCGTGTTCACTAGCTTCACGACCGACGCGTCTTGGGCCTGCTTGGCCAGTTCGCTGTCGTCGGCTTCGATGTCTTCGAGCAGTTCGACGTCTTCTTTGCCCGACTTCGACTCTAGCATGAGGGCCGAGACGGTATCGCCGCCGACGCCGAAGTGGGCCTTGATGAGCCGGGCGATTTCGCGCGGGCTCCCGAGCACGGGGTGGATGTGCAACCCCGTCATCGTGCCGAGTTCGTCGATGGCGTACGAGTCGAACGGGTCGCCGGTGGCGACGATCAGCGTGCCGTTCTTCCGGGCCAGCGGCATCAGGTTTTTGCGGTGGATCAACTTCTGCGGAATGCCGACGAGCGCGGCGGGATCGACCGGGGTGTTCGCGAGGTCGATGAAGTCGAGGCCGTACTCTTCGGCGAGTGCCGGGAAGAGGGCTTCTTCTTTGATGAAGCCTTTCTCGATCAGCGTGACGTGCACCGGTTTGCCGGGCGCCGCCGCCACGGCTTCGTTGGCGCGAACCCGTTCGTCTTCCGAAAAGAGTCCGCGGTCGGCGAGCGAGTCGATCAGTTGCATGGTGACCGGGCGTCGGGTGCGAATCGGGCAAGCGGGATATATTCCCATCGTCATGGTAGCCGGAGAAGATGAGAAAGTCCTGAATCGGAGTTCTGGGAACGCTACGCCGACCTGCGGGATGTCGGGATTGCGTGGTTCGGAAGGGATTGTGCGCGAAGGTCAAACCTAGTCCCCGATCTCATCGGTACTCCGGGGGATCGTCGTTCCGGCGAGTGCGAGCTCGCACGCAAGTCATTAGCCCGCATAGTCTCTACATCGATGGACGGTCTTTATGCGATGGGGTGGGGGAAAAACCCGCATAAAGACTCACCATCGTACGCCACTCCGCCGATTTCGGACGTAAGTCGTTGCGGTGCTATGGCTTTGTCAGAATTTTGAAATGATTTGGCTGCTGGGTGAAGTCGGGCTTTGACACGATATCCCCCTGAAACGATTCATTCCGTTTCAGGGCAGGGGAAAGCGTTTCAGGTGGCAGTGGTAGGAAAATTCGGGAATGGAAGTTGACAGAACCGGATTTTTTGTTAGAATGTCGATAACTATCGACATTCTAATTCATTTTTCTTGCCCTCCAGCCCTTGACAACTGCATACCGTTTCTTGTATATGCTTTTATCCCCCATTCTGGATGTACACCCGAGTTGTACCTGCCATGTTTGGCAGATAGTCGCAATGGGAGCCCCCATGCAGATAGGGCATGACGGCGAGCAACAAGACGATCCGGCCGAGTCCTTGACCGTAAAAATGCGGGGCAAAGTGGTGACGGTTCATATCGTCCACCACGCCAAGCAACGAATGGCGCAACGCCGAATTTCCACTGAGGAGATGCTTGCTGTCCTAGAGTTCCCGAGTGACCGCAGACTTGAGACCGAGGAAGGTCGAAAGCGGTACGGCAGACAAGATGCGTACCGTGGAAGGCGACTTGATGTCGTATTCGAGGAAGCTGAGGATGGCTCAATTACCGTGATAACGGTCGTTTGGGTCGCCTAGCTAGGAGTTCACTATGAACAAGATAAAGTTTAAGGTCGAAGTTTCGATAAACGATGCAACAGGCGCCCCACGAGCAGCGTATTTGGGTGTGAGAGATGGCTTTGCGACAGACACGCGAGAGGTCGTGAGTGGTAAGGCTTTCGCTGATTATAGTGAAGAAGGGGAACTGCTTGGGATAGAGTTCCTAGCGCCCTGCACGGCAAGCGTCTTGGATCGGATCACAGAGAACGAACCAAGCAACGTGCAACGGTTCCTCAGAGGGACTGTTCCGCGTGAACTCGTTTGTGGATGAGGCCGAAGCTACTTTCAAAGAAATTGGTAACATCTTTGAAAGTGGTTCCGCCGTACTTCATGCCGTCAACTCCATCACCTTTTTTTCCGATCCGATCTTGCTAAACATCGCCTCGATGCCAAGCTCACACTCTTCTTGATTCAGAACGCAGAGGTTGTGGGCCAGCACTTTGCAGAGCACCTCGTTGACCATCGCCGTGTCTTCTTTCGAGCGAACCGCGTCCCCGAACTTGCGTTTCATCATGGAAAAACAGGACTCCACGTTGCTCCGCTTGTGGTAGTGCTTCAGGAATTCGGCCTGTTTGAACTTGAAGTAGTGGAACATCGTCTCGAAAAGCCCGCCCTTCCCGCCGGTCGCGTCGACCTTGAAGGCCATGAACGCCGTGCCCCCGAACCCGGCGACGACTTCAAAGTTTTCCAAGCTGGTGTACTCTTCACTACCTCGGCTTAAAGATGGGCTACTCTGCGGAGACGGCCCGCAAGTCGGCGTGGCAGTTCATCAGCAAGACCAGCGACCCACGTCTTTCGATGCTTCGCAAGTTCGCCGATGCTGCCGGTGTCCCAATCATCGATTTGGTCGATGCCAAGTCGTCGGACTGATCCACTCTATGCAACTTGTATAATCGCCTTTTGGCGGGTTTCGTTTCAGTCGGTCACTTTCCGTTCCAAAGTGCAATATCGTGTCAAAGCCGGTGAAGTCGTTTCCGCCGAAATCATTTTCAAGCCGTCTCGCCGTCTTCATGCGCAGACTGCGTCGGATCGCCCGATTGTGCCCGTTGCGGCGGGTGTTCGGGTTTTGACCAAAGTTCGGGGGGC
>JBBRUN010000081.1:0-13781 GCA_038247765.1 Gemmatales bacterium
GGTACGTAGCTCCCAAGACGCCGGCCACCAGAAGCTCCCGGCTCCGCTGGGCGGCAGTTTTCCGGACTTGAATACATCGGCCGCGACGACAACGATGTCAGCGGCATTGTGAATGATGTCGAAGTTATGCCCGTGGCTGCCAAAGTATAAGTCGATCGCGTATTGGCCGGGCATTAGCGGCAAGTTCGCGAGGACACATCCAATCGCACCCGAAGTAACTGGGCAATCAAGTCGAGGGGTGGGGATGACTATATTATTGATCCCGAACAACGGGGACTGAGTGTGATCCTTGACCACAAGACCGAATGTGAGATCGGATAGGGGTCGAGAAGAGCCAAACTCGGTCTCAATTCGGATTGATCCCCCCATCGGTATCGAATCCGTTCCATCCGTAACGTTCGTTACCTTCACCCGTCGCATTGTCGGTATCGAGCCGGAAGTCCGTCCGGGATGGTGGGACAAATCGACGTCGGTGCCCTCTTGCGAGGCAATCTCTCGATGATAGTCAATGAGCACCTGCGCGGTCGGCGCATCCGAAGCTACACGCCCTGTCCGCAGATACACGCAACGCGAGCAGAGGTTTTGAATCGCAGGGAGTTGATGGCTGACAAACAAGATGGTTCGCCCGGAGCGACTGACATCTTTCATTTTGTGAAGGCACTTTTGCTGAAACCCCGCATCCCCTACCGCGAGCACCTCATCAACAATCAAAATCTCCGGTTCCAAGTGCGCCGCCACCGCGAACGCCAGCCGGACGTACATCCCGCTGCTGTAGCGCTTGACGGGGGTGTCGAGGAACTTTTCCACTTCCGCGAACGCAACAATCTCATCGAATTTCGCACTGATTTCGCGGCGGCTCATCCCGAGGATGCTGCCGTTGAGGTAGACGTTTTCCCGGCCGGTCAGCTCGGGGTGGAAGCCCGTACCGACTTCGAGCAAGCTGCCGACGCGGCCGTTGATTTCGACGTGGCCGCGGGTCGGCTTGGTGATTCGGCTCAGGATCTTGAGCAGCGTGCTCTTGCCCGCCCCGTTGCGGCCGATGATTCCCACGACCTCGCCCGGCTGCACTTCGAACGATACACCGTCGAGTGCCCAGAATTCTTCCGTCGTGCTCTTTTTGCGGAACGGCGACTTTGCAAAACCCATGATACTGTCGCGGAGCGTGCGGAAGCTGTCGCGCGGCTGGCCGTGCGTCAGCCGGTAGCGCTTTCCCAATCCCTCCACTTTGATCGCCGGCGTCGCCATTCGAACTCCGAACATCAAATCTTGTCGGCGAAGTCGTCTTCGACTTTTCGGAAATAGAGGCAACCGACCACGAAGAGAGCCAGTGCCAGCACCGAGGAGATCGCCAGCTGGAGCCATGGGATATCCCCGCCGAGCAGGCAAGCTCGGAAGGAGGAGATCGGGGCGACCAGCGGGTTCACCGTCATCCAGATCCGCAGACCATCAGAAGGCTCAGGTGGTAATAGCATATAAATCGTGGGCGTGGCGTACATTCCCACCTGGATAAAAAACGGGGTGATGAAGCGCACGTCGCGGAAGCTCACGGTGAGGGCGGCGAGGAGCGTGCCGAGACCCATCGCGGCGACCAGCAAAATCAGGAAAACCAAGGGGGCGAAGACGATTTGCCAGCTCGGGGGGTGGCCGTAAATCGCCATGAGGACACCGAGTAGGCCGAGGGAAATCAGGAAGTCGAATGTCGCCGCGCCCACGGCGGCGAACGGCACGGCCAACCTCGGGAAGTAAATTTTGGTGATCAGGCGCTCGGACCCGACGACACTCCCCCCGGCCGCACTCACGGCGTTGGCGAAGAACATCCAAGCGATGAGTCCGCTCAGCACGAAGAGGGGGTACGGGATGCCGCCGCCGGATAGCCCGCCCATGCGTCCGAGGAAGACGCTGAAAACGATCATCATCACAAGGGGCTGCAAGATGGCCCATGCGATGCCAAGAACGGCTTGGGAGTATCGGACTTTGACATCTCTCCAGACGAGAAATACGAGCAACTCGCGGTACCGCCACAGTTCGCCGACATCGACGAGTTGCCAGCCGGTCGGCGGATCGATGCGGAGCCGGTGCGTTACGGCCGCGGTCGAGGGCGGATCGGTCGGAAGGCCTGTCGTGGGGAGCATTGCCATGTCGGTTTTGGATTTCTTGCTGTACGAATCGATGGTCGATTAAACCCCGGCCATTCCCAACAACTGGGTGGCGAATTTCAGGAACACGAGTCCGCCGATGCTGAGCAATATACAACGGGAAAACCATTTTGAAGTTACTAGGAACTGAGCCGGCAAAAGAACCGAATTCGATTCGACGACCGCAGCGGCGATTCCCAATACCATATAGGTCGGTAAAACCGTGTTTCGCGAGAGTGAATAACATCCCATTCCGAATCCGCAGACGATCGCGAACGTGAAGGGGCGGACTTCCAAGGCCCAAGCGGATGCCCGGATGCTCTTACCCATCCGCATACAGATCCAAGCACTGAACGCGAAAGCGCCTAAAAATGCGCCTCCTCCAAAGAGTCCCTGCTCAACGTAGGCCTGCACAAAAGAATTGTGGGCGAGCAATGTATACTCCCCGGTGAACCAGTTCAAACCGAGACCAGTGGGAATATAGAGGGGCTGGTTGAGGAGGTTCGATATGCCATCGGCCCACATCATCAGCCGTTCGTGAGCCGTACCGCCACCGGAAATATTTCCTTGTCTGCCTCCGATCAGAGCCAATGCGGCAAACCCACCGCCGATACTCGCCGGAAGAGCCTTGGGCCCGCCGTACCGGGCGACGAAGTAACAGCCGACGCCCGCAAGTATGCCCAATACGCCGCCGCGCGAATGGGTCTCCATCATCGCGAAGATGAAGACCGGAATCGGCGCCAGCCAAGTCACTCGAATGAATGTTTGACTAGGCCCCGTCATCGCCAGAAAAATACACGAGAGTATTCCGAAACACAAGATGAGGCAAAGGTCGTTAGGATCGCTGAAGATACCGGAGCTGCAAAGTCTGGGGATCCAAAAGGCCTCGCCCGTGACCGGATCGAATTCTCGCTGCATGGCGGGTTGGATGTTCGGGAAAGCAGTAAGTCCGTAGTGCTGGGCGAGAGCGATGGCGGTCAGGACAAGAATCAAGAGTAATAACGAGATAATATAATTTCGAAATCGAGCTGGCGTATTGATAATGGAAATGAGGAGAAAATAGTACAGTATCACTTTGGCGAATTCGGGGCCAAATTCGAGAAGGGCTTCGCTGACTCGGCCCAAGACGCAGAGCGAAACCAGCGTCGACGCGAAATAGAGTAATACGCAAACCGAAATTGGACGCACTCGAAGAGAGTCCAAAGAGAGCGTTTCCAGCAATTCGGAATGGCTCGAAGCCGTGCAGAGGCAAATCACGATCAGGTATAGCCGCAATCCCTCGATTTCCGGGAACAGCTCTTCCGGCCTGAGAAGAAGTAAGGCATTGAGCGCCACGAAAAGTCCGAACTGCATAGCCCGGACCTCAGGGGTTCATCGTGGAAAACGGGTCTGATCTGGCTGGTGCGCCGGTTTTCATGCGTTTTGTAAGAATTTCGCGGGTTCAAGTCCCGGGAGTGTTTGCAAAGCTGCCGAAGGCACAAAACCGAGCGATTCCATGAGCTTTGCGGTCCCCGGAATTAGTGGAGGTGACCGCACCCCCCCGCGGAGCCGTTTCCGCACGAGGCCGGCATCTGGGGAATGCCCAAGGCGGTGGGAAATTCCCTCCGCGAACCAATCGCCCCCGATTTGGGCAGTCACCACGCATTGAGGAACCACTCCCGAGGATTCGTCCCGACAATCGGCGAAAATCGCATGGAAATCGGTGCACCAGCCAGATCACACCCTGAAAAACGATTGAGCCGCTGCGGATGGGGACTCCGCTTGCGCCGTGTACTCAGAGACTTTGGAGGCCGGGACGGCCAAGCATTGCGCCAGCAACGGGTGAGGAAGCCGCAAAACACGTCTCACTCGTGAATACGAAAACCCAACCAAATAGATCGCGGTGCCGACGATGAGGCGGAGATCGAGCCACACCCCTCGGTTGTCAATGTAACAGCGATCCATGACCACTTTTTTGCCTACGGACTCCAAATTTGTATCGGGGGGCAGTTGGATCTGTGCGAGGCCGGTCACTCCAGGACGGACTGCGAGACGCCGGGTGTATTCCGGGATCGATGCGGAGAGCGGTTTTACGAACTCAGGCCGTTCGGGCCGGGGTCCGACCAAGCTCATATCGCCGATGATGACGTTCCAGAGTTGGGGAAATTCGTCGATATGGAGTTTCCGAAAAATACGTCCCACCGACGTCACCCGCGCGTCTCCGGGGGTGCTCCATTTAGGGCCACCTGTCGTCATCTCACAGTTGTGCGCCATTGTCCGGAGCTTGTAGATCAGGAAGTGACGACCGCCAAGCCCAACTCGGGTTTGCGTGTAAATTCCTGCGCCCGCTGACGTCGCTCTCACCATCAACCATCCGACGACGATCACCGGCAGCGCAACTACCATCAGCATCGAGCCAGCGAACAGATCGAGAACTCGCTTCACGGCGTCGTAACGCCTCGGGGGGGACACGAGGAGAAGTTTCCGCAGATCGTCCGCAGGCGTCGACGTGACGTGAAGCTCGACTTGAAACTCGGGAGCTATTCCGGGGTCGCCGCTGCGTCTCGAATTAGAAAATCCCATTTCGCACAATCTCCTACCGCGAAAAACAAGAGATAAATCGAGAGGTATTTGCTCAAGGCCTATCGGCGAACGCAATGTGCAGCTCGGGGAGTATCAAGGCCAAGAAGTCCTTGGTCACCGCATCGTCCTCGGGTCGGGGCTTAGCGGGGGTTTCGCGGACGACGTATAGTTTGTACAGTGCCGGGAACCGGGCGAAAGTGTATCGAGGGCTATCCGGCGCGGACCAAGAGGAGCCATCGCGCGACCAAGCCCAATAAATCTCCAAGCGTTTGGGTACTACGGCGTTAGGCAGTGCGAAATAGCCTTTCCAGAAATCGCCCATTGACCCACTCGCTTGCGTTCGATCTTGTCCCCCTGATTGCTGATAGCCCGCCGCGGTGTAGCAAACATCGGGCGTGTGCACGCTGATCGGTCCGCCCCGGCCGCACACGAGCAAGATGGACACCGTCGCGCCGGTTCGCATGTTCTTGTATTTTCGAAATACGCATCCTTGTATGCCGTTCCGAGTCATGTCTTCCGGCTCGTACGCGACATTTTCCCCCATCCAGTCGCCGACGTTCATCGGAAAGCACTCCAATCGATCCAACAATCGCTGGAGGTCCGGTGAAGGCCTCCAACGATCGGTCCAATAGCCGTGAGCGGCTCCGAGGAGCAGCAGACAGGTTAAGGCGGCGATCATCGGCTTGTAGACCATTGTCATCTCGAACTCGCTGGCTTGTTACGCTATGATAAGTGGGATCGGATCCGCTTCGTTCTTATTCGAAGCGGCACCGTACTTGTAACGCCCGTAGTAATCGCCGACGTAATCGGCGGCCGCTCCATTGACGACCGCGCCGAGTACGAGTACCCCCATCGACTTCAGCCGGTCTTGGGCGAGGGCGACGGCTCCGATTCGACTGAACCCCTGGAGGACCGACAGGATCGCACAATCGACGGATTTGGAGAGCAGAAGCGTGTCCGCCATTAGCAACAGAGGGGCAGTATCGACGATAACGAAATCGTATTCCTGCTGAAGAGCTTCGCGAACCGCACCCCAACGATCGCCGACGAGGCACTGCCGCGTCGCCATATTCCAAGATCCGGCCGTCATCACGAACATGCCAGGTACCGGCGTTGCATGGACGGCATCCATGGACGACGATTCGCCCCGCAGCACTTCGCAGAAGCCCGGGATCGGGGGCAATTCGAACAGTCTTTGGGCGGTCGGCGCATGCATGTCGCCATCGACCATGAGCACCCGATACCCGGCCCGAGATAAGCTGACGGCCAAATGGCCCGAAAGGGTCGTTTTGCCTTCGCCCGAAAGCCCACTCGCTATCAGGACCGTTCTGACCGGCCTGTTTTTGCTCCTCGACTGAAGCAGCTGAGTACGAAGAGCATCGACCGATTCGATGAGAATGCGATTCGCCTTGCGCACGTCGGACTTAACAACCGGGATCGAGCCGAGTATCCGAATTCCGACGACTTGGCTCAGTTCGGTCGCGCTCGTCACGCGCCGCCCACGATGCTCAATGGCGACCAAGCTGATGAACCCCACCAAAAAGCAGCCAATCGATGACAACAGGGTCATCTTCGTACGCCGCATCCCTTCGACGCCAGACTGGACAAATGCATCCTCGGCCAATGACACCCGGCTCGGCGCTCGCTCTTCGACTCGAATGCGATCCCGCTCGTCCGTGAGTGAACCCAAAACCCTCTCGGTCGAACTCACTTCTTTCCGTAATTTTTCGAGCTCGAGTCTGTATTCGCCGTGTTTGTTGATCTTATCGACGACCGTCTGAATTTCCTGTTCCGAGATTTGTCGACGTCGCTCGAGTGCATCGAAAGCCTCTTTGTACCGGTTGGCTTTGAGTTTAGCCTCGATGCCAGCCTGCTCGATGATCGAGATTTCCACTTGCGTGCGGAGGTCGAGTCGCAGTTTGTCACGGCTCTCTTCCGCCACTTTCACATCTTGCTTCGCCCTGGTAATACTCGAGTTGACCGTACCCGGTTCGTAGCGGCTTTCGGTGTCTCGAAGCACTTGCTTCAACGTATTCACTTTGATTTCCGCTTGTAACATTGCGGGTTCTCGGCGCAGTGCGTCGTCAATCTGGCCCGGCGAGACCTTGGGGATGCCGATTTCGATAGGCGTTTCTGCCATGAGCACTTTTTTAGATTTTTCGAGTTCGAGCATTTCTCGTCGGGCCATTCGAAGTTCGTCTTGATTGAGTGACTCCATAATCGCCAATGTCGGGCCGTCCGTCGTTTTGAGCGACTGCGCAATCACATCGATCCGCTTCAACTTCGATGAAATTTCCGCTTGCTGCAGCGTGATCGATTCTTCGATGAGAACGAGTCGTCTCTTCCGATCGCCGTTGTCCCGCTGATCGACCGCAGCCAAATAGCTAGCCGTGAGGGCGCGGAGAATCGCCACGAGTTCATCGGGCTGATCGCCCTCAATGAACACCCGCATGAATTCGGGGCCAGCGCTGAAATTGACTTGGACATTCTTGTCGAGCCAAGCAATCGGATCCGTCTGTTGCTTCAACAGCGGTGCCTTTTCCATCTCCGGGTTCTTGAGTGCATTGGCCAAAACCTGCCGACGCTTGAGCATTGCGGCCTGCAAGCTTCCGTATGTCCGAAGATCGATCTGATTTTCAGTGCTGGCGTTGATCACGCGGGGCGCCGCTCCAGAAAATTGCAGCACCGATGCGGCGGTGTTTTTCGGCAGAGGCATAAACATCCAGACGCCCGCAGCGACAAGCGCGGAGACCGTGATGATTCCCGCAAAGATAATCGGGTGACGCAATACAGCGTTACGCGCGGTTCGAAACGAGACTTTGCCTGTCGGTTTCTTAGCCGGCTCTTGCGGAAGTACATCTTGCATCTAGTCAGCTCCTGAAACGGACACTTTGTCAAACAGTTTCGACTCGCACTTTATACGAGCGATCTAGAAACAACATCAGCAGAGCCAAAAAGCTCACCCCCAGTGGCATCATCAACCATCCCGCTATGTCGTGGAACACAACCTGCGCCATCTTGTTCTGGTTCGCTTCGTACAAAACACCCGTCACCGTGATCCGGATCACGTTCGCCACTACGGCGATCGGCGCGGCGACCAAGACCATCGCAACGGAATAAAGCCAGTGGCGCCCGATCACCAAGGCGAATCCGATCGCGAGTGCGAAAAACGTCACGAGCATACTGAGACCGCTACAGGCCTCGACCACACCCAATCGCTCTTTGGTCAGCAGGATAATATTCCCTTCCGAAATCGCCGGCACGCCCATAGTCTGTAGCAGGTAGGTGCTGGCATACGTCGCAATCATTTGGAGCTTAGATCCCAACATGAACTGCAGACGATACGGGAGCGGAATCATGAAGCCTAAGAAAAGTACTGACGGCCAGGCCCAACGCCAACCCGCTCGTCCGCCTAAGGTGCAAACCACGCCAGCTAAAGCGATGATGAGCGAACCCGCATCTAACCAAGGCTGATACAGGAAAACCGACGCCGCCCGAGCTGCCATCGCGAGCGCGACGACACCAAGACCCCACCAGCGCGGAACAAACCCTTTGTCAGGGACATCGGATCGCCGACGGTAGAACAGATAGGCTGCAAAAATCGGTACCAACCAGCCGTGCGAATACTGAGGATCGGTATTCCAGCGCTCGACGATGTCGGCCAACGTGCTTCCATAAGCCCAGACCGTCGCCAAAAGAGCCGGAAGCCCATAAAACACTAACCCTCGGAAACGACGGGACACGACCACACCTCTGGTTCAAGTATGCATTCAGAACTTCGCAAGGCTCGATGTGACCTGCTTGGGAGAGAATGGCGGCCACAGGGGTAGTAAATTCAGTAGGAATCAGCGTGAATGAAAATTCGCCAGCCTAGTCAAGTCGACGCAGTCTGCCTAAATATCCGGCAGTCTCGGTTAGGGTGGAGATTCACTTGAATCCAGCCAAAGTACTACGATATAGAATAGTTTAGTTAAGTTCCATCAAAATTCAACGTCTTTCTAAAAGCTTCAAAATTGATACCGTCGCTGCAATAGGATCGTCCGAACTTCCGACACATGTAGTCTTTCGTCATCATTTCTCTCTCGCGCAGACAGGACTATCGACCTCAGAACCTCGCTCTGCGGATCGGACACTTTTCGTTCGAGTTCGCTGAGCAGTCCCGAGCGTTTCGGTTTTGGCGGACAATTCTGATTTGCGCTAACTCTGGCGACGTTCCAACGGCGCGGTAAGATGGAGCGGGGCTAAATTGGCACGGCGTTCAGAGGACTGATTTCGATGGGATCGTCGATGAGCGGGTTTTCGGTCGCGTCCGGCCTCGGGGAGCCGCTTCGCATTTCCTGCACCCACCGAACTACGGGTGCAGCTGTCACTCGGGACATCCCGGAACCGTTTGCGTTCTTCGGCCGCCATCCCTTGAATGCGGTCCAGCTCGATGACCCTAGCGTGAGCAAAAAACACGTTTACCTCCAAATGCTTGATGGATGCGCCTTCGTCGTCGACCTGGGTAGCCGGACGGGCGTTCGGATCGGGGGGCACTCTATCGTCCAAAGTTGGCTGAGTCCCGAGCAAACTATTGAAATCGGCCCATTCGACATACTGATTTCCGGCCCGCTGAAGGGGGTTTCGGATCGGCGTTCCCCGGTTCTCTCGGACGGTTTGACCGCGCCCCGTCTGACGTTGTCCTCGGGCGGCGATTCCGAGGGCGTTATCTTCTGTCCGCTCCAGTGCCCCCTGACCCTGATGGGTCAGGATCCGCACTGCAATTTCCGCCTGATCGACAGGCGACTGCGCCCCTTCCACGCGGCTGTGGTGCAGACCGAGACCGATGGCTGGCTCGTCGATCTGCTCGGCAGTGGCTCCACACGGCTGAACGGACGTCCGATCCGCAGTTCCCTCCTCCGGGTCGGAGATCGGATCGACTTGAATGGCATCCCCCTAGAAGTGCACCTCAATCGATTGGAAACCGCCCGGAGCGATTCGTCGGTGGCTCTCGAACCCGTTGCCAACAAGATGGCCCGCTACGCACCGGCGACCGAAGAATTCCAGCCGCTGGCGGATCAGGTCGGCGACTTGCGGCAGGCGACCCTGATGATGGCCGGCCTCTTCGCCGAGATGAAGCGGGAGCAGACGCAGATGATGCAGCGACAGATCGAACTCATGCAAGTGATGACCGAAGCCTTCCGAGACTCCCGCCGCCCGGAGATCCAACCCCCCGCCTCGCCACCGGAGGTGGCCGATATCCCCCTACAAACCCCTCGGATAGCCAAACCCGGCGACGAGGAAGCGTTCGCCCAGGCGCACGAGTGGTTCCTCACCCGGCTTAGAGGGCTGGACAAACCCACTCTATGACCCGCTTCTGAACGGCCACCGCTCTCAGTCTCGTGCCAGGGCATTCCGAGTGCCGCTCCCAGTTTTCGCCGAGCGGCTGTCACCACACATGTGTCAGTTTCCCAAATAGTCGGTACTTCCCCAATCGCCGGCTCCCCCGTTTGATAAACTTTCCCGACCCCGCATCCGGATAGGAGCCACGCTCGGATCGGACGTGCAGCCCAGGAGTGAGAACGTCATTTCGGCCGCGCACTTTCCAATGGTCACGGAATCTCATCATGAAAGTCGCCGTCATCGGCACCGGCTACGTCGGCCTCGTCACGGGCACCTGCCTCGCGGAGAGCGGCAACGACGTGGCCTGCGTCGACAACAACCCGCAGAAAATCGAGACGCTCAACGCCGACGGCATACCGATTTACGAACCGGGCCTCGCCGAGTTGGTCTACAAGAACCGCCGCGATGGCCGGCTGACCTTCACGACCGACCTGACGACCGCGGTCCGCGCGGCGCGGATGATCTTCATCGCCGTGGGCACTCCGCAGTCGGATGCCGGCGACGCGGATTTGTCCGCGGTCTGGGCCGTGTCCAAGGCGATCGCCGCCGCGGTGAAGGAGCTTTCCGCAGGGCCACCGGGTTCGCGGATCGTCATCACCAAATCGACGGTGCCCGTTGGTACGAACAAACGCGTCGCCGAGATTCTCGCCGAGAACGGCGCGTCGCACGTCGATGTGGCGAGCAACCCGGAGTTCCTCAAAGAAGGCGCGGCCATCGAGGATTTCATGAAGCCCGACCGCGTCGTCGTCGGCATCCGCAAGCCCGAAGTCGGCGAAGCGCTGCGGGAACTCTACCAGCCGTTCCTCCGCACCGAGCGGCCGTTCCTGACGATGACGCCCGAATCGGCCGAGATGACCAAGTACGCCGCGAATGCCATGCTCGCCACGAAGATCAGCTTCATCAACGAAATGGCGAACCTGTGCGACAAGCTCGGCGCCGACATCAACGACGTCCGCCGCGGGATGTGCCACGATCAACGCATCGGCTTTCAGTTCCTCTTCCCGGGACCGGGCTACGGCGGGTCGTGCTTCCCCAAAGACATCCGGGCGATCTTGGGCATGGGACGGAAAGTTGAGCAGCCGATGAGCATGATGCAATCGGTGGACGACGTGAACGAGGCCCAGAAGCAAGTGCTCTTCGGCAAGGTGAAGGGGCACTTCGGGGAGTTGCGCGGGAAGACACTGGCCATCTGGGGCCTGGCGTTCAAGCCGCGCACCGACGACATCCGCGAGACGCCCGCGCTCGTGCTGATCGATGCGCTACTCGCCGCCGGAGCGAAGTGCCGGGTGCACGACCCCCAAGCCATGGCAAACGTCAAAGCGATCTATGGCGACAAGTTGTCGTACTCGGACAAACCGTACGGCGCACTCGAAGGGGCCGACGGCTTGGTCATCGTGACGGAGTGGCAGGAGTTCCGGACGCCCGACTTCGAGGTGATGAAGCGATTGCTGACGGCGCCGGTGATCTTCGATGGCCGCAACATCTACGACGAGAAGTCGATGGCGACCCACGGCTTCGAGTATTACGCCATCGGCCGGGGTAAGCGGTAGGCATCCTGATCGGTTAGCCTGACGCGCAAACGACGGCGGCGTGCGGATCCGGTCCGCCGCCGTGTGAGCGATCTCGCTGCCGAATCCATTCCTCATGCCCAACTACGTTTCCGTCGGGAATGAGCGGGACCTCGGCATTTGCAGTGACTCTCGCCTGGCAGCTCAAAATGAAACTGAACAAGAGTTCCACAGCTTGATACTTCGATACAGGGCACTGGCAATTTCATAAAACACATGACGTAAAAGATCCCCTTACACACGTCCCGACACGGTATCTAGGTATGCGTTCGACTACGTTTCTCGCGTTTGTTTTTCTGGGTGCTCTGCTCATCCGCATAGGATTCACGGTTTCGTATCGAGGCGGAATCGATACTGTTCCGGTCCAGTCAATTGCGGGTTCGGACGGGGTGGAATACGACGAGTTGGGCAGGAGTTTAGCAGCGGGGAACGGCTACGCCTGGGAGAACGGGACCCGCACCTCCTTCCGGGCGCCCGGCTTCCCGATCTGGCTCGCTTGCCTGTACAGTTTGGCCGGAGTGAATTACGGCTTGGCCTACTGCTCGTTTGCTGTTCTGGGTGGCCTCGGTGCCATCGCGACTTACCTTCTCGGCTGCGAGTTGGCGGGTGAACGAGTGGGCCGATTTTCCGCCATCCTAGCCATGCTCTACCCCGGCGACATTTTCGCTTGTTCCTATTTTTTCTCCGAGAGCCTGTTCGCCCCCTGTTTGGGCTTCGGACTTTGGTTCATCCTCAGGTACGTCCGATCTGGCGGTTACACCAACCTCTTTTTCGCAGGCATACTGCTCGGCTACGCGGCTCTGACGAGGAGTTTCGGCATCTTGTTCCTCCCGATCTTCGTTGTCTATCTGCTCGGGAGACCGATTTCATTTCGAAGTGCACGATGCGCCGGACTCTTCGGCCTCGGATTTCTATGCGTGATCGCCCCATGGACGTATCGGAATTTCGAGGTTCATCACAAATTCGTTCTGATCGCGACGAACGGAGGTTCGACGTTTTATGGAGCGAATAACGAGTTGGTCGCCGCGTCGCCGCGTGAATATGGCAACTGGGTTTCGACCACGAGGTTGGCGGGCCGGGATCAAATCGATGCTCAGCCAGACGAGGTCGCGCACGATAAAATGGAATGGAAACTCGGGGTCGATTGGGTCAAGGGAAATCCCGATAAGTTCGCGATTTTGGCCCCGTTCAAAATTCTCAGATTTTGGTCACCGTTCGTTCAGTGGCCGAGCCTGAAAACCTACCCCGTGGCGAATATCGTTTCTACGACGCCTTTTCTCGTCCTCATCGGTATCGGAATTTTCAGATCGTTGCGCGGCGGCGAGCAGAGCAAGTTCGCCGTCCTCCACCTTACACTATTGGCGAACCTCGCTATGGTGTTGATCTTCTGGGGCGATCCACGGTTCAGAGATGCCAATGTTCCGGTTCTGATGGTTTATGCCGCACTTGGAGCAGGATGGCTCCAGCACCGGATGCGTCGGCCCAAGTTGCAGGGAGAACTTCACACTGATTTCCCAGATCCAGTGACATAATCTCCGAAATCGAATCGCACTCGATCATCGGACGTCCGAATTGAGACTGGAGTTCCCCAGGAAAAACGGGCGCGCAGTTAAGGATGTTCGGGGGTGTGATCTCTCTCCGGTGCCGTTTACAGGGCGATTCCCATCGGTTCTCGGTCGGCTCGTTCCGGAGTGCGGAATTCGCACCCGGATCGTACGTTTAAGATCCTCCGGTAGGCCTTCGTCCAGAGGCCGCTGAGCAGCATCACCCGCAGGTCCAGGATCACTTCCGCGCCCGCCTTCGTCCAACGCATGCCCGAGAGCTTCAGCCGCTGCGCGACCACCGTTTTGCAGGCGGCCTCCGTAACTCCGCTGCCGAGCGGGATGTTCACCCGCGCGTACTCGGCGTACCGCATGAACCGGGTCCGTTCGCGGATGTACTTGTACGCCGCGCGGTACTCTTTCTCGCGCCCCTTCGGCAGCTTCCGCTCCTTCCGGAGTCGGGCCGCGGGGCATTTTTTCGCGGGAAGCGGCTTAGTCGGTACCTCAGGCTTCGGAGCCGGAACCGAACGATGGCAACACGATTTTTCAGCCGGTCGGGCATCATTCGACGAGATTGCGGCACTCGGCGGCAC
>JBBRUN010000082.1:0-13780 GCA_038247765.1 Gemmatales bacterium
AAGGTAGCGGCGGACTCGCCGTGCCGATTCCCGGCACCGTGCTCGAAGACGACGACGGCGACGAATTCTTCGCCGTGCCCACCGCCGAGGACGACCTCTACTTTGTCGGCCCGCAAGACACCCCGCCGGATGGCATCTACCTGCCGGAGTTTCTGCGCTCCGGCGCCAACCCCAACGCGCACGCCACCATCCCGACGACCTTGCTGACGCTGAAATCGCTGCACTTGGTGGATAACTACAGCGGCACGGTCTCGACGCACGACAACCAGCACCTTGGCACGCTCGATTTACAAACCGGTAGCATCGGCCAAATCGGCGGAGCCGCCGACGGCGTGAACGACTTGGTGATCACGTCGTACATGGGATTCCTGGGCGGCACGCTGAACAACAGCGGGACCTTGGGCACGGTGCACATCACCGGGAACAACGGAGTCGGGGCCTCGGCGAACATCTCTGTTCAGACGAACGCGATCACCATCGGGAGCACGATTCAAGTCGAAGGCTTGGGAACAGAGACGAGCGGTGCGGGAATGGCGATCTTCGGTGGCGATTACAGTGTCGAGAGAGGAGTGAATTTCGTCTCCAACCAGCACTGTAGCGTCGAAGTCGGGAAGATGAACCATATCGCGCTGAATCCGCTCACGGCGGGAATGCCATACCAAACATCGAAAGTCGGCTTTAGCCAGCTGAACGCGCCGAATGCCGGGAAACCCTACACGGTGTTCTTGGCTAAGGCGGGAGGCTGGTGCAAGTTCGTGGGCGATTTCAAGGGCGTCACGAAACTGGTAGCGGAAGGGTCCATCTGGCTTGAAACCGGCGTCACTGTGAAGCTGACCGACCCCGTCGACGCCGCCAATGATTACTCCGTCGCCGTGGCCGTAGGCGGCGAGTTCACCCTGTACAGCAACTCCAAGTTGATCGCGCCCAACGCGGTCGTCGTCAGCGGCCTGTTCGAAACGCGCTACTCGGGAGGCCCGACGATTGTGAAAACCGCCTTCATCGACGGCGAGCTGGAAATTACCGCAACGGGTACACTCAGCATCACCCAAGGCGCAGCCGCCGACCAGTTCGGGCGACTGGACGTGACCGGGGAAATCAAGGTCACGGGTACGGTCCAGTTGGAGCTGGATGCGTCGGGGGAGGGGGCGAACGCCTCCGTCGAGCGGGACTTCATCCAGACGGCGAAGAAATTCAAGTTCGGACCCGGAGCCAAGCTGAAAGTGACCCCCACCAACTCCACCGTGGCGCCGGCTAAGGACCGGATCTGGGATATCATCAAAGCCGACCTGGGTGTGTTCGGCGCCGTCCCCGCACCGACGGACGCCACATTGGGGGCCTCAGCACCCGGCGACGGAAAGATCGTGCAGATCAAAGTAAAATGAATCGGGCAGGCTTCGATACCCCGAAAACATTGAATTCAGGACCGCGCCCATGACCCCTCTCGGTATCCATGCCTGCGGCGCAATCATCCTGCTTGCCTTGACCGCAGAAGGCAAATGGGACTTCACGGGTTCACGCGTCGCCGACTTCAAATGGGTCGGATGCCGGGTTCTGGCGGTGACGAAAGAAAGCGTCATGGTCACCAACCACGACAACCGCAACAAGATCGAAATCTATCCGTTTCACCATCGGCTGGCGTCGGGTTGGTTCAACCTGCTCGGCTCCGATCCGTTCAGCTATTGCCGCGACGACCTCGAAGTCGGCGATCGGGTTTGCCTGACTGTACTCAAGGCGAAAGGCCAACCCGACTACTGCGTTTCTTTCGGTATCACGGAACGGCCGGGCGGGAAGGTCCCTCCGACCCGAAGATACAAACTCGGCGATTGGCAGCCTACACACGAGGTGATCGAAGCGTTTCGAGAGTTCGAAAAGAATGGCGTACCCGTGCCCCCCCACCTGGACTTCGGAAGCAAGCCGTACAACTTCCCCGCCTTCGATCCGAATATCCCCCGCCGTGAACGCATGAAGCGATTTCCCTACGATCGCCCGTTCTCCTACATGGAATACCTCATCTTCATGAAGTAGCTCGCAATAGCGAGTAATTCATCCCGGTATCCTGTTAACGATGTCGTTACGGAATCCGACCGCATCCTTACCTCTGAAGCCACGTTCTTCACTGATTGCTCGGCGGTGAATGTTAACGAGGTCAACAAGACCGGCGCAGTTGCGCAAGGTAGGAGTTGGGAAGTCATCACAACGGATGTAACTTCATCCTTCGAAGCCGGAAGCGCATTCTGCAACAACTCCGAATACAGCTTCGCTTTCAACGGCATTAAGCAATTCTACATTTTGAAAGTGTAACGTGATCTCCACCTGGCAGTTGCGTGTCAGAGCAGTTGCCAGTTCCTTTCTCGGAGATGATTTCTCATGCTCGCGCTCCTCGCCCTATGCTCCGTGCAGATGCATTTTATCAGCGAACGGGTCTACGACGAGAATGTCGATCGGAAGTCGATTCCGCGGACGACCGTATACGGGATTGTTCAGAATGTTTCACTGAGCGGAATTACCATCCAGACAACGGAAAAGTTGCCGGCGATCAAGTCGTACCCGACACACCGCAGACTCAGTCAAGGGATGTATTCATACCGTGCTCACGATCCGATTGCGTATACAATTCACGACATCAAAGTCGGTGATTTCGTAAGCGTCTACCTGTGCCAAGAGGGCAAAACGGATTTCTGCTTCGCACTCTCGATCGATCGTCGACCCGGTGGCACCATCCCGGAGAGCCGCAACCCTCGCATTTACCGTTCTTATGCCGAGGTTACGAATGCGCTCATAGCATTGAAAGAAACGGGCAAAGCGATCCCGAGATTCGTAGAACCGGGTAAAGAATGTGAATATCCCTACGCCGACCCCCAAATCGGAAAGAATGTACGTCTCAAACGCTGGCCGGCGCAATCCCCGTTCACCTATATCGAATTCGTCATCTTCATGCGTTGAATGATGATGATTCGAATCATTCTAACGCTCATAGTGAGCTTGCTCGCAATTGAAGCTATGTTTGCGGACGAGAAGCCCAAGGCAAAGCAGATTGCGTTCGATAGTTCTGATACCGTTTGAGTTTCGGGTAGAGTCCTCGCGATCGCAGATAGTTCGATCCTGATCGCACGCGGGAAAAAGCCGAAGCGAATTCCTGTCCTACAATGCCCCTATGCGCTTCTACATCGTCCGGGCTTTGCTTAAGAAAGAACTTCGTCGGCACGTCGCCAATCGCGGCGGCATTGCCCTCTCGCTGTTGATGATCGTTGCGGCGGTGTTGCTATCCGTCTTCAACCCGACGGCGGCCGACGGCGGCTCGACCGGCGGCGAACTCGTCGGCGGCGTGCACCACTGCTTCATCGAGTCGAATCCGGAGATGGACGTCACGAAGAAGCTGAAGGGCAAAGTTCCACCGGCGCTCGAGTCGCAGCTCTTGTTCCGCAATCGGCCGCCGGAATCGGTTGATGCCCTCGTCAGCGATTCCCCCGGCACCTGTTGCATCCGGCTGAATTTGCGGAACCGCGACGGCCGGGCGATCATGGAAATCGAAATCTGGCATCCGCCGGGCGACCCCGGTGCCGTGGCGCCGTACGAAGCTTGGTTCTTCCGGGCGCTACGCGAATGCTACCAAGAACTGGCCAAGTCCAAACTCGACAACAACGGCGGTAACTCGGCGGGACTCGCCCCGCTGCCGAAACTCGCAGACGACCTCTGGGCCGTGCGGAATTCGTTCGAGGCCTTGGAAGCCGAATCGATTCGGTTGTCGGCGAACAACCCGAAGGCGATCTTGCCGAAGGTCGAAATCAAACGGGCGCCGGTCGGGGCCAAGCCGCTCGATTTCAACGCCATGATCGCCACGGCGATGGTCGTCTTCGCCCTCTATTTCTGCTGTTGTTACTTGCTGCCGACGCTGAACTGCGAAGAGCGCGAACGCGGCGTGCTGTTGGCGCAGGCGCTCTCCCCGGCGTCCCCGGCGGAGTTGGTCTTCGCGAAGTTTCTGTTCTACCCCGTGGCCGGAATCGGCCTCGCCGCGATCCTCGCCGGAATCTACAACCCGAAGGTGCTGAACACACTCTTTTTCTGGCTCGCGCTCATCGCCATGTCGAGCGGCTTTCTCGGTATCGGCATGACCGTGTCGACGCTCGCCAAGACGCAACGCGGCGCCTTCATGGGCTCGATGTGCTACCTCATGAGCGTGTCGCTGCTGCTGTTCATCTGCTCGATCAACAGCATTCCGTTCGTGTCGTTCTTGGCCATCGAAGCCCACGGGCCGAAGATCTTGCACGCGGCCGTGACACAGACCGTGGAAGCCGAGCACTGGTTTCGGTTGCTCGCCACCTTCGGCTTGGGGGCGACGTGGATGACGGTCGCAGGCTGGCTCTTCCGCTGGCGTGGCTGGCAATAACGCCATGGAATTCTTACCCCTCTCCGAAGCGGCCCTGGTGATCTCGCTCCCGGATGAACCGGCCGCGGTGAATTTGGCGACTCGGATTCGCGAATTGGCCCCGGCGTGGTTGGAAGATGTCGTGCCGGCCTACGCCACGGTCGGCGTCTACTTCGGTGCGGATCGGGTGACTGCCGAGACGGTGGAGGATTGGTTGAAGTCGCAAGACCTCACCCCCCGGCCCCCTCTCCGAAAAGGAGAGGGGGAGACGATCACCATCCCCGTCTGCTACGGACGCGGCGTGGATCTTCTCGCCGTGGCGACGCACCTCGGCCTCGCGCCGGACGCCGTCATCGCCTTGCACATATCCACCGTCTTCACGGTTCACGCCATCGGTTTCGTGCCGGGGTTTCCCTATCTCGGCTATCTGCCGCCGGAGCTTTGCGGTGTCCCTCGGCTCGCGTCACCGCGCGTCCGGGTCGAGCCGGGTAGCGTCGGCATCACCGGTCGCCAGACGGGGATCTATCCGCTGGCCCGCCCCGGCGGCTGGCATTTGATCGGCCAAACGCCGCTGACAATCGTCGATGTCGCCGGCGGATTCTTTCCGCTCCGCGTCGGCGACCGCATTTCGTTCACGCGGATCGACGAAGTCGAATACCATCAACTGCACGGAGAGCGTTTGATTCGACCGGACTGGCAGGAGGCGACGTGAGCGATTTCGCGGATCGATTGGCCGAGGCGGTGCGGCACGACGGCCCCTTGTGCGTGGGAATCGACCCGCGCTTCGAGATGCTACCTGCAGCGTACCAAAAGTTCGCACCGGGTTTCGCAGTGGAATCCTTCTGCCTGAAGGTCTTGGAATTGGTTCGACCCTTTGCGGGCGTCGTGAAGCCGCAAGCGGCGTTCTTCGAATTGCAGGGCCCCGAAGGCATGACGGCCATGCAATCGATCCTCTGGCGGGCCCGCGAGATGGGCTTCGTCTCGATCCTCGATGCGAAGCGCGGCGATATCGCCAGCACCGCGACCGCCTACGCCGATGCGGCATTCGGGGAGTCGGTGTGGAATGCCGACGCCTTGACCGTGAACCCGTATCTCGGCCACGATGCCGTGGAGCCGTTCATCAAAGCCGCGCGACGGGCAGCACCGTCGCGCGGGTTGTTCGTGCTCGTCCGAACGAGCAACCCCGGCGGCGGATTGTTCCAAAATGCCTTCGGAGCCGATGGGGTTCCGCTGTATCGGCGCGTCGGCATCGAAGTGAACGACTGGAACGAGGGCGGCCTCGGCGACTGTGGACTCGGCGATGTCGGGGCCGTGGTCGGGGCGACGCACCCGAAGGAACTCGCGGAATTGCGGGCTCTGATGCCGAAGGTTTGGTTCTTGGTGCCGGGTTACGGTGCCCAAGGAGGCACGGCCGAAGATGTCCGGGCCGGCTTCTTACCGAATGGTTTGGGCGCCGTGGTGAACAGTTCGCGCGGCGTCGTCTTCCCGTTTCGACCGGACGACGCCGATTGGGAACATCGCATCGTGGAAGCAGCGAAGAAAGCGCAGGTGGAATTGCGCGAAGTCTCGTAGCATCACCGCAGGATGGCGATCCTCGGTTCGCCGAGGCGGCGGCGGACGAACGGATGCTGATCCGCGCCGAGCGCCTCGATCAACCAGTCGTGGGTGACTTTCGAATTCACCAGCAACCCGACATCCTCGGAAGACTCCGCGACTCGCCTAGTGATCAACTCCCCGTACCAATTCACCGGATTGGTCGCTTTCCGCAATGGCTCCCAAGTCCGAGTGAGCGCGTGGACGCAATGGCTGATGTCCGGCCGGCGAACCGAAGTCAACGACAAAGTCTGACCACGATCGAGCGTGGCGAACCGCACACTGCCACTGTCCAGAAACTGCTTGTGAATTGCGGCCGAGCGGTACCAATCCTCGCGGATCTCGTAGGGGCCCCAAAGCCCGTAATCGGAACGGCTGTTGTCGAACAGCTCGAGGGTCTCGGCGAGCCCGTAGTTCCGACCGGATATGGGGCGGATTTTGAACGGCCGAACCGGCAAGCGCTCCGGCAGCCAACTGATCGTGAACTGTTCGATAACCACTCCGCCCTTCGGGTTCGGCACCGCCTTGACGAAAGTAGCCCAAGTGTGGGCCGTTTGCGGACGCAACCGCTCGGCCTGACCGCCGAACAACAAAATATAGTACTTGGCGTCGTCGGCCGGTGGCGGTGCCGCTTTGGCCGACGACGGAATCGCAAAGCAAACGAACAGGATTATCAGCCGAAGGCCCGTCATTCGTGCGGCTCCGTGTCATCGGACACGGATACATCGTCCGAAGCTCTGGGCCGGATTGGCGGCAATCGCGAGGAAAGCTCCTGCCACTGCGCGCGCGGCCCGGATGCCCGTTTCGAAATGCACAACCCGCGTAACTGTCCGGCCTCACCCCCGCTTTGCCAGCGTGTATTCGGCGAGGGCCTTCGTGTCTTTCGCGATCGTCGCGCACATCGCTTCCACCGGTAAATCGTTCGGGTCGTCGCCGAACGGATCTTCGATTTCCACGCCGGCCTCTTCGATGCCGAGCAAGCCGAAGACGATGGCTGCGACAGTTACGCAAACGAAACTTTCAACCAACCTTTGGCATGTAAGCGATCATGGCAAGCTCGGGAGGAAATCGGATGGACTCGGGTGAAAATAAGGCAATATCTAGAATTGGGCAAGCGCCGTTTGACACGCTAGCCGATCCACATTAAACTTTCATCTCCCGCCGCCCGTCACGACACCGTTAGGGGACTCTCCCGTGCTGTCGATTCTTCCCGCCCTTCGCCCGAACCGCCGCCGAGCGCTTGTCGCCGGGGCCTTTGGGACATTCACGCTCGCCGATCTACTGCGGGCCGAAGCCGCGAGCGGAGTGAAATCGTCGGTGAAGTCGATCATCAACATCCACTTGGACGGCGGCCCGCCGCAGCACGACACCATCGACCCGAAACCGGACGCACCCGAAGAAATCCGCGGCGAATTCAAGCCGATTGCGACCAAGCTACCCGGATTACGCATCTCGGAGCTGATGCCGAAGATCGCGGGGATCGCCGATATGTTCGCGTTCATCCGCAGTCTCGTCGGCTCGGCCGGGGAGCACGACGCCTTCCAGTGCCAGTCCGGTTTCCGTGCGAAAGAACTCGCTTCCATCGGCGGTCGTCCGGCCGTGGGTTGCGTCCTCGGCAAACTGCTCGGCTCCGCCGACGATCCTGTGCCCGCGTTCGTGGATCTCATGCAAGGTCGCCCGATGGTGCGGAATAGCGCCCGTCCCGGTTTCCTCGGGCCATCGCTCGCACCGTTCCGTCCCGACATGTCCAAACTGTTCGAGCGCGAACTCGAGCCGGGGATGAAAGACGAACTCGCAAAGAAGGGGAAACCGGGCACGATCCAGTTGAACTTTGCTGAGGGACTGACCCCGGAGCGCCTGCAAGATCGCACGAAATTGCTGGCGGGTTTCGACGACATCCGCCGCGACCTCGACAACTCCGGCAGCATGGACGCGCTCGACAAGTTCGGCCGCCAAGCCGTGAATATCCTGACGAGCGGCAAACTGGCCGACGCCCTCGATTTCGCCAAGGAACCGTCCAAGAATCTGGCGAAGTACTGCCCGCCGAAGATCACCGGGCCGAAGTTCGACACGGCCGAGGACGAACACTGCGCGAAGAAACTGCTTCTCGCCCGTCGCCTTGTGGAAGCCGGCGTCCGCTGCGTGAGTGTGACCTTCAGCGACTTCGACACCCACAGCAAGAACTTCCCGCGCATGCGGCAACTGATGCCGATCGTCGATCATGCGATCCACGCCCTCGTCACCGATCTCGGCGAACGCGGAATGCTCGGCGATGTGGCCATCGTCGTCTGGGGCGAGTTCGGCCGTTCACCGAAGATCAGCAAAGACGGCGGCCGGGAACATTGGCCCGAAGTTGGCCCGGCGCTGCTCTGCGGCGGCGGCTTCAAGGGCGGCCAAGTCATCGGTAGTACCGACCGCACCGGCGGTAAAGTCGCCTCGCGCCCCGTGAGTTACGAAGATGTTTTTGCCTCGCTATACAAGACCCTCGGCATCGACGCGACGAAAACCACAATCAAGGATCCCACCGGCCGACCGCAGTTTTTGATGGACAAGGGCGAAGTGATCCAGGAACTGTTTTGAGCCGCGACAGGCCGAGCCGCTTGACGAAAAGTGAAATCTGTCATCTGAGATCTGTTGACTTATTGTTCACAAAGAAGATTTCAGTTCTCAGAAGACGGGCATCAGTTCCAGGAACCAAGCCTGCCTTGATCGTGTCAGAAGGTGTAGAATTACCTAGCACTCATTCGGCCTCTTCACGGTAAATGCATGTCTGTTGAACACCGCCCGGTCGATCGCCGCAAATTCTTCCAGGCCACCGCCGGGGTCGCGGCGTCGCTGACGGCCGCCAGTTACGCCAACGTCGTCGGTAGCAATGCACGCGTGCAGATCGGTTTCCTCGGCTGCGGTGGCCGGGCGCAAGCCCACATCAATCTGCTCGTGAGAATGGCCCTCGACAATCGGGGCGTCACCCCGGTCGCGGTGTGCGATGTCTGGGACGGCCTCGAAGAAGATTACGACCACTCCTTCGGCGGCACCACGACCCGCCGGCAGTACGCGCAGGGCCTGTACCCGTCGGCGAAGAAGTGCGGCTTGAACCCCGGCGACCGCAAACGCGTCGTGAAGGACTACCGCAAACTGCTCGAATTGAAGGACGTGGATGCGGTCTGCATCACGACGCCCGATCACTGGCACGCCCGGATGACGCTCGACGCTTTCGCCGCCGGGAAGGACGTCTACGTCGAAAAACCGATGACGCGGACCCCCGCCGAGGCGCTCGCCGTCGGCGACGCGGCCAAGAAGCACAACCGCGTGCTGACCGTCGGCATGCAAACGCTCGCCGATCCGGTCTGGGCGACCGCACGCGACAAGATTCAATCGGGCCGGATCGGGCACGTCTCGCATTTGCAAGCCGGGGTCTTCCGCAACGATATCCGCGGGCAGTGGCGCTACTACCGACTCGCATCGCAGATGAATCCGAAGACAATCGACTGGGATCTCTTCCTCGGGCACCGCTTCGAAGTGAGCGGCGACAAACTTGGCCCGACTCCGCAGGAAATGCCCTTCGACCGTGCCGCTTTCGCGCAGTGGCGATGCTACAAACCGTTTAGCGGCGGGATCGTCACCGACATGCTCTCGCACCCGCTGGCCCGGATGTTGGTGTCCAGTGGCCTGCGCTACCCGACCCGAGTCACGGCCGGCGGCGGGCTGTTCGTCGAGCAAGACGGCCGCACCGTCCCTGACCTGACGACGCTGATCGCCGATTTCGAAGAGGGCGCTCAGCTGGTGCTGAGCGCCGTGACCACCTCGGCCTACCCGCAAGAAGACGTGATCCGCGGGCGGAACGGGGCGATCAAGTTCCTCAAGGGCGGCTTCCAGATTCACCACGACGACCCGCACGGCGGCGCCGGGTTGCCCGCGCGAATCGAAACGACGATCCGCCCGACCGAGTTCGTGGCGGTGAACTCGCCGAAGAACGACACCGAAGCGCTGTGGGAGAATTTCCTCGATTGCGTCCGCCGTCGCGATGCGAATTCGCTCGCCCCACCGGAACTCGGCACGGCCACCGTCGCCATCACGAGCATGGCCCTGCGGAGCCTGAACGAAGGACGGGCGTTCGGCTGGGACACCGAACGCCGGGAGATGGTGCCCGCCGATGCGGCGTGGTTGGCGAAGCACGGCCCACTTTCGCGACTGGGGCAGACGGAAGCGCCCGGATACCAACAATTGGCCGGCCCGCGCACCGATGGTTGAGTCGATGACCCGGCCCGAATGGGAAGCGGCGAAACGCCGGCACGATAACCGCGTCGGCCCCATCGCCCGCGATCGATTGGCCCGCACCGGCCGCAAGCACCCCGTCTACGATTTCCTCTTTGAGTATTATTCCTTCCGCGCCGGTCACCTGCTGCGTTGGTCGCCGGGCATCGGCGTGCTGTTGGAAGGGGCGACACCCGCCGACCTGGCGTGGCCGCAGTTGTTCGCATTCGTCGATGGCGGGGCGATCCTCCCGGCGGCGGCGTTCCCGGCCCACCGTATCGAGCAACTCGACTGGACGATCCGCTACCAAACCGCGATCTGCGACCGCGAACCGCAGTTCGCCTGCTTCGGGCTGCACGAATGGGCTATGGTCTACCGGACAGACGATATCCGGCACGCGCGCGTGCCCTTGCGATTGTCGGGCGAGGCTACTGACAGCGTCGTGTCAGCGGCCGGGGTGCGGTGTACGCACTTCGACGCCTACCGCTTCTTCACCGGGCCGGCGCTGCCGCTCAACAAGTTCGAACTTAACCGGGCCAACAGCCCCGAGCACGATCAGCCGGGTTGCGTGCACGCCAACATGGACTTGTACAAGTTCGCGTTCAAGTTCGCGCCGTACACCTCGTCGGATGTCTTGGGCGACGCGTTCGAGCTCGCCGTGGCGGCGCGGGAACTCGACATGCGCGCCAGCCCCTATGATTTGAGCGAGTTCGGCTTCGCACCGATCGCCGTAGAAACGCGGGTCGGGCGCGAGGAATACGTCGAAGCTCAACGGGAGATTCACCGGCGGTCCCAGCCCGTACGGCAGAAATTGCTGGCCGAGTTAATGCGAATCCGCGGTTGACTCAATGGAAATCACGCCGGCTTGTTCATCGCCCCGAAAATCGTCCAACCCGCAAAAGCCGCGACGCCCAGCAGCACCATTCCCAGAAGTACATATCCCTGCATCGTCCGGCTGCGGTAGCCGGCGTCGCGGGCTAGTGCTTCGTCGGTCCAGGCGACGTACCCCTGCGAATCTTGGACTTTCTTGAAGAAGTCGCGGGCGAACTTGGCATGGTCCGGGGCGCTCTTCAAAATCACCGACACGTAACAGCCGCCGAAGACGGGCATGCGATCCCCCGGCGTCATCGCCCGGCTGACCAACCGCGCCAAATGCGAGGAGCGCTTCAGCAGTTCGCTGCGGAATCGCACGAGCAGTCCGTTGTCGCGGGTGTCGTGGGCCACGTTGCTGCTGTCGGTGCGCGTCAGGCGGATCGACCAGTACGACAGCAGATTGCCGAAGATCCAGCCGACGTTCTCTTCGATGGCGTCGGGCAGGTTTTCGAGCGGAATCTGCGGGTTCAGCGGGAAGCTCTTGCCGAGGCGTTGGTTCCCCTTGTCCACGGCGAAGCGCTCAAAGAAGAGCGCACCCCCCGGCAGCGTCTCGGCTTCGCCGACGAGCGCAAAGACCGGGACCTGCAGTTGGAAGACTTCTTCGATCACGGCGAGATCTTGCCGCGCGACGAGGCCCCATTGCTGGGCGCCGTCGTCGCGGTCGGTGGCGGAAATCGGGATCGTCAGGATCGCACCATTGATCGGGCAGAGCGGCCAACGCGCCCCCGCAACAAGGTTGCAAACGTGGGCCAAGCGGTCGGCCGTCTCGGCGACGATCTGCGGATTCTGCAACACCGACCCTGTGGAACCGGTCCGGCTCGGGGACGCCGGGGATGGCTCGGGCGAACCCGAAAGCTGGCGGATTTGATCTTTCTCGTCGTCGGTCAGCGGGCGACCTTGCTGCCGGGCGGATTGGATCAATTTCTGAATCTGTTGGAGTGCTCCGCCGGTTCCTCCGCCGATACTTCCGCCCATGCTCATACCGACGGACTTACCGATGCCGATGCTGGCCCCGGCTCCGATGCTCGCCAAACTGCCGCCCATGGATTGATCCGGGGCATTCGACAATAGAATCTCGCCGGTTTCTTGGATGCCGAGGAGCGTCGCGCCTTCGAGTGTCAAGTAGATGGCATCGCGGTTGGCGAAGGCCCGCAGCGGTGACCCGCTCGGCGATCCGCCGTTCACCGTCAGGCCCTGTGGCAAAGCGCGGAAGAGGGCATCGTAGCCCGAGGGCAGTTCACCCAACACCAAGAGCACGGGCGTATCGGCGAGGCCGATGCCGGCTTTTTCGAGCGAACTCTTGATGGCATCCCAAGCTTCGTCTAAGTCGGGGTAAATGGCGGTCGTCTGCCGGGGGGCGAGCAGGCCGCTGAGCCACATCGTAGCCCACGCCAAGGAGTAGGCCAGCAAGAACAAGATGACGAGCCAGAAGGGGCGGAGTGTGTCGGGCCCTTTGCCGATTTTTTCGGTCAGGCCGAAGTGCATCTGCGCGTAATAAAGCCCGATGGAGACGGCGGCGAGCAATACGATGTGGACGAACCACGCCAAGCCGGCCGGAGCCGTCGGCGGGGCGAACATGGGCGCGATGGCCCCCGCGATCCAACGCCCGACCTTGCCCAAAAAGTTCATCCCGAAGGCCTCACCCGAATTTGTAGACGATCAGGAACACGACCACCGGAATCGCGAAGAGCATCCCCACCACCAACCGTTGCGTCATTTTGCGGTACGATTCCACGCCCAACAGCAGCGGCACGTTCGACACCGGCGTTTGCTCCGGCAGTGGGGCGAGTTCCTTGTTCATGCCGCGCGAGACCCGCGAGCGTGTCGAATCGACCCACTCGCGCAGCCGGCTCGGGTTCTCGCCGAATTCACCGCGGAACCCTAAGAGCACACAGAGTAAAAAGACTTCGAGCGCATCGGCCGTGGCGGGGATCGCCTCGGCGAGACGGGCCTGCTGCCAGAAGTTGCCGTAGCGGATGTTCGTGCGGAAGAGGTTCGATTCGAGCTTGTTTTCGTCCCATTCTTTCCAACCGGCTTCGATCAACACCTCGTCGAGCCAACAGGTGAGGGCATACCGCAGCCCCAAGAATTCGCGGTCGCGGTTGGCCATCGACTGCGTCGGGTCACTGTCGCTGCCCCACGGACTCGGCGAGTTGGACGAACCGAGAAATCCTTTGAGCTTGGCCTGTTCGGTCCCGAGCATCGGCCGTTCCCCGGCCAGCACGCGGTCGCGCAGTTTGATCCCGTGCAACAGAATTTGGAAGACGGGTTCGGCCAAGTCGTCGCGCACGGGTGATGGCTCGCGGTAGGCGTGCGGGGAATTCCCGCTATGGTACGCTTCGCCCCCGATGTTGGCCGTGAGGACTTCGGAAAAATGATTTCGGCGCAGATCCCCCGCCCCTCCGCGAAATCATTTCCGATTTCGGGTAAAACCGATGCCCGCCAACGGCTTACGTTCGATTTCTCAGTCGATGCCCGGTTTAGGTTTCAGTTTCAGTCATTCTGCAGACCCCCCCTGCTGAAAGCACTGAAAGCACTGAAAGCACTGAAAGCACTGAAAGCACTGAAAGCAGTGAAAGCACTGAAAGCTACAGAATGCCATCCATTCGATCTTTTCGTCCCAACGGGACGCTCCGCCTTGGCTGCCTTCGGTCGTCCCCTTGGGACGAAAGATGGCAGACTTTCCCCTCCGAT
>JBBRUN010000083.1:0-13744 GCA_038247765.1 Gemmatales bacterium
CCGCGAAATGGCCGACTCCGGGACCTTATTCGACCTGTCCGCCATCCCCGGCATCAAGGTCGACAAACACTCCACCGGCGGCGTCGGGGACAAAGTCTCCCTCGTGCTCGCGCCGCTCGTCGCGGCTTGCGGGGCCGTCGTGCCGATGATGTCCGGCCGCGGACTCGGGCATACCGGCGGCACGCTCGACAAGCTCGAAGCGATCCCCGGCTTCCGCGTGAATCTGTCCGAAGCCGAGTTCAAAACCACCTTGGCAAAACTCGGCGTCGCCATGATCGGCCAAACGGCGGCAGTGGCCCCGGCCGACAAGAAACTCTACGCCCTCCGCGATGTCACCGGCACCGTCGAAAGCATCCCGCTCATCACGGCGTCGATCCTGAGCAAGAAACTCGCGGAAGGCATCTCCGGCCTCGTCTTGGATGTGAAGTGCGGTCGCGGGGCCTTCATGAAAACGCTGCCGCAGGCGCGTGAACTGGCCCAATCGATCGCCCGCGTCGGCAAGCTGAACGGGCTGAACGTCCGCGCGATTATCACGAATATGGACGCGCCGCTCGGCCGGGCCGTGGGGAACTCGCTCGAAGTGATCGAAAGCATCGAGACGCTGCGCGGCCGGGGGCCGGAGGATCTCCAGCGGCTCTGCGTACTGTTCGCATCCGAGATGCTGCAATTGGCCGGGAAGGCGACGGGCGACGCCCACGGCCATCAGTTGGCGCGCGACGCTCTCGACAGCGGTGCGGCCCTCGACAAGTTCCGGGAGATGATCGCGGCCCAAGAGGGTGACCCCGCGGTCATCGATGATCTGTCGAAGCTGCCGCTGGCCGATTCGCAAACGCCGATTACCGCGGGGCGATCCGGATACATCACCGATATGGACGCGGAAGCCGTGGGGATCGCGGCGCTCGAACTCGGCGCCGGCCGGAGGAAGGCCGAGGACCGCGTCGATCCGGCGGTGGGGATCATTGTCCGCAAGAAACCGGGGGAAGCGGTGAAGCCGGGGGATGCGATCTTCGAGATCCACCATAACGGCACCGGCCTTGCCGCCGCGATGGCCCGATTGAGCCTGAGCTTCCGAATCGGTGACGAATCGCCGACGGCGCAACCGCTGGTGATGGAGGTCGTGGCGGGATAGGCTTGTTGTTGGCCGATGAAAACGGACACCCCATCACGGCGTCGAAAGCAGATTCTAGCGCAACACCACCGGGACAAGCCCGGTGGCTCGCGAATTCGCGATCCCGAATCATCGCGGCGGGTAAGAGGAGTCCGTTACGGAACCCCTAGAAATGAAAGGGGCCGGCGCTTCTCAGCACCGGCCCGCATCGATCCGCAGTCAATTACCCGGCATGGATTCGAACCATGACGAAGAGTACCAAAAACTCTTGTGCTACCGTTACACTACCGGGTAGTGGTGTGGAGGCATCTTACCAAGCGATCCGAATCGGTTCAAGGGCTTCCGCGCGCCGGCGTGCGACAATTCTTCCCGGCTGATATGATAGCTCCATGACACCCGCCGACATCCTCACCCGGTTGCAGTCTGAATTCGGCCCGGCCATTGCCGCCGTCCACCCGGACACCCACGATCCGCACGCCGTCGTCGAAGCGGCCCGGATCGCCGATGTCTGCCGGTTCCTGCGCGACGCGTTGCAGTTCGACATCCTCAATAACCTCGCCGGGGTCGATTACCTCGAAACCGACCCGAAGAAAGTCGCCAAAGCCGGGTTCGAGCCGCATTTGGAAGTGGTCTATCACCTGTCGAGTTTCGGCGATCCCGGCCGGCGCTGCTGCATCAAAGCGATCTTGCCGCGCTGGAAGAACGACGCCGTCGGTGAACTCCCCGAGTTGCCGACGGTTAGCGGTGTGTGGCGCGCCGCCGATTGGCACGAACGCGAATGTTACGACCTGCTCGGTATTCGGTTCGTCGGCCACCCGGACCCTCGGCGGATTCTGCTGTCCGACGATTGGGTCGGTTACCCGCTCCGCAAAGACTACGAGTTCCCCCTCGAATACCACGACATCCGTTGCCGTTGATCACCATGAACCGCATCACCCAATATTTCGACGACGGTTCGCACCCGCTCGACACGCCCGAGATGCAATCGCGGCAGAACGTGTTGCGGTTGCTCTGCCTCGCGATGATCGGCGGCCTGATCATTCTGTCCGTCGGCGTCGTTTGCACCGTGATGTTCGCGCTCGGCGGCAGGCCGCTCAGCGGCAACGCGGGCCGGCTCGTCGGCGTGCCGATCGTCACGGTGCTCGGCGCGACGCTGACGCTGTCCGCCGTGGCCATCGCCCGCGCCATCGTGCCGATGCTGTGGAACAGCGGGTTGAAACGCGTGGCCACGGAGCCGCCCGAAACACCCGAAGACGGCGTGCCGCCGGAGACGGATCCGGAGCGGCTCTGGCGCGTCTACGCCGGCGGGAAGTTCGCGGAGTTCGCCGTCACGGAAGCGGCCGCATTCGCCACGGCGGTGCTCTACCATCTCACGGCCGACCCGGCGATGATCGCGTTCGTCGCCGGGATCGTCGCCTTCCAACTACTGCGCCTACCCAACGCCGCGCGGAACCGGATTTGGTTCGACGGCGCCGCGTTGAAGCTCGAGGAGTTGCGGTCGAACCCGGCGCCCTGAGCCGCTTCCGCTTGCCCCCGAGTCCCCTTCCCGGCACAATGCCCGCATGGCACGAACCCCGCTCGCTTGGGCCAACCTCACGCACGACCGCGTCCGCTTCGGGCTATTCGTCCTCGGCATCACCTTCGCCGTCGTGCTCATGTTCGTGCAGCTCGGCTTCCGCAACGCCCTGCTCGACAGCAATACCCAACTGCACTCCAAGTTCAACGCCGACCTCGTCATGGTCTCGCCGAATCGGCAGGCGCTGGCGATGCGAGAGCCCTTTCCGCGGCGGCGGTTAATGCAGGCCGCGTCGGTCAACGGCGTGCGCAGCGTCCACCCGCTCTACCTCGAAAACGCTCTCGGCACCTTGCGCGACACCAACCCGGATCTGGCGAACCGCCTACCGACGCGGGGCATCCGCGTCATCGGCGTCGATCCCGATGCGCACCTGCTGACTATGCCCGAACTCGACCCGAACGACGAACGGAGCCAGATCGACAAGATCCGCACGCCGGGGGCGGCCCTGTTCGATCGGGATAGCAAAGCCGACGGTCGCCGGGGCGGGATGAAGCAAACCAGTTACGGCCCGCTGGCCGTGGGCACCGAGACGGAGCTCACGGGACGCAAGATCGAATTCGTGGGCGACTTCTCGCTCGGCACCGACTTCACCACCGACGGTACGATCATCGTCTCCGAACAGACCTTCCTCGAACTATTGCGGAAGCCCTACACGTACGGCACCGCCACGGCCGAGGTCGACATCGGGCTGATCCGGTTGGAACCGGGCACCGACCGCGAGCAGGCGAAGCGGGATATTTTGACGGCGCTGGCCACCGGAGAAACCGACGGCGATGTGGACGTCTTCACCATCGACGAACTGAAGGACCGCGAGAAATCGTTTTGGCTGTCGAACACGCCCATCGGGTTCGCCTTCGGCTTCGGCATGTTCATGGGCTTCGCCGTCGGTTTGGTCATCTGCTACCAGATTTTGTCGGGCGATGTGTCGGATCACCTGCCGGAGTACGCGACGCTGAAAGCCATGGGCCACAGCAACCGCTACTTGGCGTGGGTCGTGCTGCAAGAGTCGCTGATTCTCGCCGTCGCCGGGTTCATCGTCGGCTTCTTCATCTCGTGGGGGGCCTACGCGCTGCTCACGGCCAGCACCGGCTTGCCGATGACGATGACGCCGATGCGCGCGGGGAGTTTGTTCCTAGCCACGGTCGCGTTGTGCGCCGCCTCGGGGATGATCGCCCTGATCGGCTTATTGAAAGCCGACCCCGCCGATGTGTTTTAGCCCTTCGCCCAGGCGATCGCTTGTTTCATCCCTTCTTCGAACCCGACCCGCGGCGAATAGCCGAGTACCGTCCGCGCCTTGCCGATGCTGTAGTCGAGGTTCAACCCCGCGAACTTCAGCACGGCTTGCGTCAACCGAGGCGGCGTCGGGCTGTTCCGCCGGCGGAAAGATCGCTCCCGCCACTTCGCCAGCACCTTCGCCAATAATAGCGGGATGTTCCGCTTCGGCCTCGGCAGACCCATGCCGTCGGCGACCGCTTCGAAGAACTTCCGTTTGCTGACGAACTCACCATCGGTGATGTTGAAGACTTCCCCGATGGCCGCGGGGTGCTCCGCGGCGAGGAGGATCGCATCGACGAGGTTGCCGACGAAGGTCGTGTTGAGCGCGTACTGGCCGCGGGCGATGTAGACGACCGAGCCGGCCTTCAACCGATCGATCAACCGCGGCAGCACGCTGCGGTCGCGCGGGCCGTAGATAAAACCTGGCCGCAGAACCGTGACGGGCACGCCGTGCTGGTGGTGATACTCCAGTGCCAGTGCCTCGGCTTCGACCTTCGATTGCGTGTAGCCATCGATGTGGAGTGCTGGCAGCGGCTCGGTTTCGTCGGTGCCGTAGTGGTGGCGGGCTTCGTAGACCCCGAGGCTGCTGATATCGACGAACCGGGCGATCGGCAGGCCTTTCAGCGAATCGAGGAAGGCCCGCAGACCATCGACGTTCACGAGCCGATATTCGTCCACCGGCCCCCAATCGCCGACCTTCGCTGCACTGTGGACGACGACATCGACGCCGATCAGGGCCGTCTTCAGCGCGTCGGCATCGGTGAGTTCCCCGACGACGATTTCCGCGCCGATCGACTTGAGGAATTCCGTATCACTGCTCGCGCGAACCAAACAGCGCGCGATGTGACCTTGCGAACGAACCCGCTCGGCGACGTGGCTCCCGACGAACCCGGTCGCCCCGGTGATGAAGTAGGTGGTCATGTGAACCAGCTTATCGGGGGCGGTGTCCGGATTCGAGTTGATCGGTGTAGAATACGGCACGCGACTCAGGGAGTTCTCGATGAAGCACTACGCCGATCCCGAGTGGAGCGCCCTGTTGAAAGCCGTGGTCGATTCTCCCGCCGACGATCTGCCCCGGCTCGTCGCGGCCGACTGGCTCGACGAGCGGGACGACCCCGAACGGGCCGAGTTCATCCGGTTGCAATGCGCTGTCGCACGGGAGGAAACGCCGGAACTCGCTTGGAAGATCCGCGCGCTGTGGAATTCGCTCGGCGGGCAGCTCTGGGCCGTGGAGGCTTGCCCGAACTTGGTGACGCTGGAATTCGCCGAGGGCGGGCCGACGCTACACACCCTCACGGTGCAGCACACCGAACGCGTGCGTTTCCGGCGCGGGTTCCCGGATTTCGTGGTCTGCCCCGCCGCCGATTGGCTGGCCCACGGCGCCGGGATTGTCCCCCGGCAACCGGTGATGTGCCTCCGCCTGTTGCTGGCGGCCGAAGTGGCCATCGAGCGTTGGTGGCCGATGCTGCCGACGCTGCGCCGCATGGAAGCGATCGAACTCCAAGGTCACCGACCGGCGCTGTCCGAATTCCTGCGGAAGAATCTGCCCGGGGTGGCCATCATCGGTTGATGGTCGGATTCGGGCCGACTGTCGGGCTTTGGCGAATCCTTCTGGATAATTCCACGCCCGCTTTCATATACTTGACTAATCGGGTGCTGAATGCGACCCGGCGTTCCACGGCCCTCCGAGTATTGTTGTGCAGGCGACGGAGTGTTTGAGCGGTGACCTGATCGAGCGTTACCACAGCGGGTTGCTGGGCCCTTACGAGCGCGCGCATGTCGCCGAGCACCTCCGCGAGTGCGTCGTTTGCCTGCGGGCGACTTCTGGAGCGATTGCCGCCACGGGTCGAGGCGACGAAGAGACCGTGCCCGAACCGCCCCGGATACCGGAGCAGATCGGGCCCTACCGCATCCTCCGGTTGATCGGCCGCGGGGGCATGGGCGCCGTCTACGAAGCGCGCCACCTGAAACTGGACCGCGTAGTCGCGTTGAAAATCCTGCCGCAGCCGATGGCGGTCGGCCGGGAATTCCACGAGCGCTTCGACCGCGAAGCCCGCGTCATCGCCAAGCTCGACCACCCCAATATCGTCCGCGCCACCGACGCCGGCGAGACCGACGGCATCCCGTATCTGGCCCTCGAATTGCTCGACGGGATCGACGTCGCACGGCTGGTGCAATCGATCGGCCCGCTGTCCGTCGCCGACGCCGTCGAGATCGCTTTCCAAGCGGCCTTGGGATTGGCCCACCTCCACGAGCGCGGCATCGTCCACCGCGACGTCAAGCCGTCCAACCTGATGCTGACGTCGGACGGCGCGGTGAAAATACTCGATCTCGGTCTGGCGCTCACGGCCGAAGCGGCGGGTCGCCCCGACGGTCGGTTGACGGGCATCACGTACCTCGGCACCCACGATTACATGGCGCCGGAGCAGTGGGTCGCGCCCACCGCCGCGACGGCGAAAGTCGATTGCTACGGCCTCGGTTGCACGCTGTTCCAGATGCTCGCGGGCCGTGCGCCGTTCGGCGGACCGAAGATGTCGCCCCAAGCGAAGATGAAAGCGCATCTCGAACATGCGACACCCGCGTTGCCGGATCGCGGCGATATTCCCGTCGCGCTCATTCAGTTGGTGAATCGGATGATCGCGAAGCCACCGGGCGACCGGCCCACGGCCCGCGAAATTTCGCAGTCGCTCTTCCCCTTCCGCGCGGCGAATCGCCTCGTGCGACTGATCGAGCAATCCCGGTTGGCCCCCGTCACCGGGTTCTCAGACGGCGAACCAACACACGAAGACCCGCCGGCGCCCGCCGTAGCGAAACCCGCAACTCGATTCGCATTTCCACCGGTGGCGACGCCGATCCTTTGGTTCGCGCTCGGCTTGATGTCGACGTTGATCCTCGTGGCCAGCGGTTGGGGAATCGCCCGCTACTTCGGCGTCGGATCGTGACGGCCGCCCGCAGTGCCCTCGACGACGGCCGCCTCGCCGATGCGCTGAGCCTCCAGCGAATCGCCGTGGAGAACCACCCGGACGATGACGCCGCGCGGCTGTTCCTGTTCGAATTGCTCATCCTCGCGGGGGAAACCGCGGACGCCCTCCCGCACTTGAAATCGGTGCGCAGCGACTCGCCGAATTGGCCCGCATCGCAGAGAGCCTTCCGCGATATTCTCCGGGCCGATGCCCGCCGCTTTCCGCGCTTGCGGCGACCGGAGTTTCTCTCGGAGCCACCGCGTCATTTGCGTTGCCGCTGGAATGCGGCGCTCTGCCAGCACCGGGGGCAGACCGACGAGGCGACCCGCTGGCTCGATCGTGCGGACGCGCTGGCACCGGAAGTCGCGGGCTTCGTCGACGGGCGGGAATTCACCGGACTCCGCGATTCCGACGACCGCTTCGCGGCGCAGTTCGAGGTCTTCCTCGGCCGGCGCTACGCGTGGATCCCATTCGAAGATGTGCGAACGGTGCGACTGGAAAAACCCGAGCACCTGCTCGACCTCGCCTTCCGCGCGGCCCGTTTGAAACTGGCCGATGGCACGACGCTCGATGTCACGCTGCCATTGCTCTATCCCGGCAGCAGCCGCGAGGGGGACGACTTGGCGCTCGGCGAATTGGTGGATTGGACCGGCGCCGATACCGGATTGGTCAGCGGTCTCGGAGCGCGGGTGCTCTCGTTCGGCGACGAGGAACTCGCTTTGGGAAGCTCCACGATGCTGGAATTGCGCCGATCCTGATTTCGGCCGGCTCGCCCGTGCGCTGAATAGCCGCACTCCCACTTCCGGATCATCTGGAAATTCCCATCGGCTTGTCCAGCCGCGTGCGGCGCGGCATGCGGTTTGCAATCTGGGGCGTGCGGGCACTGGCACGCATGCAATTGGAAACTCACCCGGAGTCGCAGATGTTGAATTCCCTTCGCGATGTTCTGAACGATTCGGTCCGCGACCTGTACAGCGCGGAAACGCAACTGCTCAAAGCCCTGCCCCGGATGGCCAAAGCGGCGAACGACGCGAGCTTGAAAGAAGCGTTGACCGCCCACTTGGAAGAAACGCGCGAACAAGCCGCACGCCTCGAAAAAGCGGCCGAGTTGCTCGGCATTAAGTCGAAAGGCAAAACCTGCTTGGCCATGAAAGGCTTGCTGGAAGAAGGCGCGGAAATCATGGGCGAGAAAGGCTCCCCCGCCGCGAAGGACGCCGCGCTGATCGTCGCCGCGCAGAAGGTGGAACATTACGAGATCGCCGGATACGGGGCCGCCCGCGTATTCGCAACGATCCTCGGCGAAGACGAAGTCGCGTCGTTGCTGAGCGAAACGCTCGGCGAAGAGAAAGCCGCCGATGAGAAGCTCACCGGCATCGCGGAAGCGACGGTGAACGACGAAGCCGACGCCGAAGACCCGGAGTCGGACGAAGAAGACGATGGCGATGCCGAGGAAGAAACCGACGAAGACGAAGAAGACGAAGAAGACGAAGAAGCCCCGGATGTGAAGAAAAGTGCGGCTAAGAATAGCAAGAAGCCGGCCGCACAGCGCCGTTGATTCCATAAGCAGGCCTGCGCACACCGGTGCGCAGGCTGCGTCCTTCAATTGTCCGATATCCCATCACCAGCATTTTCACTGCATCAAATGCACGTCTTCCCCTTGCACCTTGGTCATCCGGTCGGACAATAGCAGCCGTGAAGGTTCCGTGAGCGGCCGCCCGCCACAGTACGGGTGTCGTCCATGCGTTTGGTGTTGATCGGCGCCCCGGGTTCGGGAAAAGGAACGCAAGCCCGGCGGCTGTGCGAGCGACTCGGGCTCGTCTACATCGGCACGGGCGATATTCTGCGCGACGCCATCCGACTCGGTACGGCCGTCGGTCGCGAAGCCCAACCTCTGATCGACGCGGGCCGGTTCGTGCCCGATTCGGTCGCCAACGACCTCGTCGCCGATTTGTTCCGCGCCCGCCGGCCCGAAAAATTCGTGATGGACGGCTACCCCCGAACCTACGCCCAAGCCATCGCCTTCGACGCCCTTTTGGCGCAGCAGTTTTTGAAGCTCGACGCCGTGATCGATTTGTCGGTGAGCGACGACGAAGTGGTGCGCCGCATCGGCGGTCGGCGCATCTGCTCCGACGCGGCCTGCGGGATTTGCTACAACAGGGCATTCGAGACGAGCGCGCACCCGGACGTGTGCGACCGCTGCGGCAGCCGGTTGAAAGTGCGCGAAGATGATGGGGAAGCGACCGTGCGGCAACGGCTGGCCATCTTCCATTCCAATACCGATGCGTTGCTCGATCATTACCGGCGCGCCGGGTTGGTGAAAGAAGTTTCCGCGACCGACCCCGTCGAAACGATCTACGAAAGTATCGTCCGGCGGTTGCCCAGCCGCTAGATTCCACGACCGCAACCCCACGGATCCCATGTTTCAACGGCACAACAACCGCCCCGCCGAACTGAAGACGGCCCGCGAGCTGACCCTCATGCGGGAGGCCGGCAAGCTCGTCGCCCGCGCGCACAAAATCTGCCGCGACATGGCCAAGCCCGGCGTCAAAACCATCGACATCGACCGCGCCGTCGAAGCGTTCTTCCTGAAGCACCAAGCCGTGCCGCTGTTCAAAGGGTACCCCGGCAAAGTCCCTTTCCCCACGGTCACCTGCATGAGCATCAACGAGCAAGTCGTCCACGGCATCCCGGGCGAACGGGTGCTGAAAGACGGCGACCTGCTCAAGATCGATACCGCCTGCCGATTGAACGGCTGGTGCGCAGATCGCGCTGTAACGCTGCCCATCGGCGCCGTCCGCCCCGAGCGCCTCCGGCTGTTGAAGGTCGGCACCGAAGTTTTGCAGATGGCCATCGACGAACTCCCCCGGCGGAAGTGGTGGAGCGAAGTCGCCAGCCGGATGCAGAAGCACGCCGAGCAGGCCGGGTTCGCCGTCGTCACCAACTACGTCGGCCACGGCATCGGCCGGGTGATGCACGAGAATCCGCAGGTGCCGAACTACGTGTCGCGGGATACCCGCAAGCACGACTTCCGATTGGAGCCGGGGTTGGTGCTGGCGATCGAACCGATGGTGAACATGGGCACGGCGGAAGTCGTGACGATGCGCGACCACTGGACGGTGGTCACCCGCGACGGACTGGCGAGCGTCCACGTCGAGCACACGTTGGCCATCACGCCCAACGGCATCGTCAACATCACGACCGACGAAGGGGCCTTCGAGGACGACGAGCCGATGGGGGTCGAAGTGGCGGCGGGCTAGTGTCCGAACGCCATCCTACAATTCTACCATGGCCCTGCGCATCACGAACCTCCGGTTGCCCATCGAGGAACTCGAAGAGAGTCTCCCCCGGCACGTCGCGCAGACCCTCGGCGTGCAGCCGGCCGACCTCGGCGGCTGGCGCATCTTGCGGAAGGCCCTCGACAGCCGCGACAAACGCCGGTTGCAGTTCGTGTACAACTTCGAAGTCGAAGTGACCGAGCCGGGCTACCGGGTGCCGCACTCGGCGAATGCGACCATCGAAGAGCACACCGAGCCGCCGTTCGCGATGCCGGCGCCGGGGGGCGCGCCGATTCGGGATCGCCCCGTCGTCATCGGTAGCGGGCCGGGCGGATTGGTGTGTGCCTACTTCCTCGCGCTCCACGGATACCGGCCGATCGTGCTCGAACGGGGCACGCGGGTTACCGAACGCATCCGCGATGTGAAGACATTCGACGACGGCGGCGCGTTCCACTCCGAAAGCAACTACCTCTTCGGCGAGGGCGGTGCCGGGACTTTTTCCGATGGCAAACTGACGTGCCGGAATACCGGCTCGGACGTGCTCCGCGTGCTCGAACTCTTCGCCGAGTGCAAGGGTCAGCAGATCGGCCGGCCGAATATTCTGTATTACCACCGACCGCACTTGGGCAGCAATCGATTGCCCGCCGTGGTGAAGGCGATCCGCCGAAAGATCATCGATTTCGGCGGGGACGTGCGATTCTTGACGAAGGTCGAAGATCTGCACTTCGACGACGCCGGCGTGAAAGGCGTGCAGACTTCGGGCGGCTTCATCCCGAGTTCGCTCGTGGTGCTCGCCATCGGCCATAGCGCGCGGGACACCTACGAGATGCTCGCCCGCCGCCGGGTGCCGATGTCGCAGAAGCCCTTCCAATTCGGCGTCCGCATCGAGCACACGCAAGAGACCGTGAACCGCGCCCAATACGGCGGGCGACCGTATGAGGACGTCCTCGGCAACGCCGACTACTCTCTCGTGGCCCACGGCAAGAACGACCTCTTCACGTTCTGCATGTGCGCCGGCGGGTCGATCATCCCGAGCGTCTCGCAGGAGGGCTACTTCTGCACCAACGGCATGAGCTTGTCGAAGCGCGATTCCCCGTTCGCCAACTCGGGCCTCGTCGTCACGGTACCCTTGGAAGCATTCGAGGGAACGGACGTTTTGGCCGGGATACGCCTGCAAGAGAAGTACGAACGCAAGGCCTTCGACATGGGGCGCGGAGCGTACTCGGCCCCGCTGCAACGGGCGATGGATTTCGTGCAGAAGCGGGCCACTTCCGGTACTGTGAGCAGCAGTTACCCGCGCGGCACGTTCGTCGCCGACCTGCGCGAAGTCCTGCCGCCGGTGGTGGCGGATGCGATTCGCCACGGTCTGCCGCAGATGGACAAACGCTGGCAGGGGCGGTTCCTGAAAGACGCCGTCATCGCCGGACCGGAGTCGCGCGGGAGTTCGCCGGTGCGGATCGACCGCGACAATGCCTCGCGGGAATCGCCCGGCATCCCGGGGCTGTTCCCCGTCGGCGAAGGCGCCGGCTACGCCGGCGGGATCGTCAGCGCAGCGGTCGACGGCTTGAAGACCGCGAAGGCCATCGTGGCGAAGTATGCGCCCGTGACCTAGCGTCCCGACTTGTGGCTCTTCACACGCCTCCGCCGAAGCCGCCGTCGGCGGCGTAGTTCTCGTAGCGCATGTACTTCTTCAAATACGCCAGCGTGATGTCGCCGGTCGGGCCGTTGCGCTGCTTCGCGACGATCACTTCCAAAATGTTGTCTTCCTGCCCACCGTCGAATTTGCCGGGGCGGTGCAGCATCATACAGGTGTCGGCGTCTTGTTCGATGCTCCCCGATTCGCGCAAGTCGGACAGCCTCGGTTTGTGGTCCTGCCGATCTTCTGACGCGCGGTTCACCTGCGCCAGCGCGATCACGGGGATTTGCAATTCCCGGGCGAGAAATTTCAACCGCCGGCTGATCTGGGCGACTTGCTCCTGACGGGGATCGCGGCGGTTCTCGGGATCGATGAGCTGCAAGTAGTCGATGATAACGAGCCGGATGTTGTGCCGGAGTTTCAGCCGGCGGGCGTTCGCCGAGATGCGGAGCATGCCCTGCGCCGGGGAATCGTCGATGAACAACTTCACCGGGTTGTTCCGCGGCCCCTTCAACTGGTCCCCCGCCGCGATGAGCTTCTGCATGTCGTCCGAGCTGAGCTGACCTTTGCGCAAGTTGTGGCTGTCGACGCGGGCTTGGCAGCAGAGCAAGCGCTCGGCGATTTCGATCCGCGATTGCTCCAAGCTGACGAAGAAGACCGGCAAGCGTTCCTCGACGATGATGTGCCGGGCGATATTCAACGCGAACGCGGTTTTTCCAACGCTCGGCCTCGCCGCGATGATGATGAGCTCGTTGTTCTGCAACCCCGCGAGGATGTTGTCCAACTCCACATAGCCGGTGGGGATCCCGGACAGCGAAAGGTTCGATTGGCCGGCCCGGGCGTCGATGCGGTTGAACGCCTCGTTGATCGTTTTGTCGAGCGTGAAGGTTTCCCCCGTCGTCCCCTTCTCGGCGATCTCGAGAATCTTGCGCTCGGCCAAACCGAGCAATTCGTCGGCAGACATGACGCCGTCGTAGGCGTCGCGCAGCAATTCCGTATTCGTGTGGATGAGGTTCCGCACCACGGCTTTGTCGCGCACGATGCGGGCGTAGTACTCGGCATTCGCGGCGGTCGGGGCCGCTTCCCACAGCTCGCCGAGGTAAGCCGCACCGCCGATGTCTTCGAGCTGTTTGCGGGCTTTGAGCGTCTCGAACAGGATAACCAGATCGACCGGCTTGCCGTCGTTGTAGAGGTCGCTGATCGCTTGGAATATCTTCTGGTGGGCGTCGTAGTAGAAGTTATCGACGCGGATGATCGTCTGCACGTCGTTCAGCGAAGCGTTGTCGCGCAGCACGCTGCCGATCACTCCCTTCTCGGCCTCGCGGCTCTGCGGCGGCAATCGATCCTGCGAAAACACATCGGCCATGGCGTTCCTCCCCGGCCGGTCAGTTTACGCGATCCACCCGCTCACGCCCCCAACTTCGCCAGCAAGTTCGCCATCTCGATCGCGGTCACGGCGGCTTCGTAGCCTTTGTTGCCGGCCTTCGCCCCGGCCCGGTGGATCGCCTGCTCGAGTGTCTCGCACGTCAGCACGCCGTAGATCACCGGCACGCCCGACTTCAAACCCGCGTTGAGCACGCCGTTGGTGGCGGCCCCGGCGACGTGGTCGTAGTGGTCTGTCTCGCCGCGGATGATGCAACCGAGGCAGATCACGGCGGCGTACGGCCCCCTTTCGGCGAGGCGCTGCGCCACCAGTGGAATCTCGAACGATCCCGGCACGCGCACGACATCGACGCGCTCGGCCGCGACGCCGTGGCGCGCGAAGGCATCGATGGCGCCGGCCAAGAGCGGATCGACGATGAACGCGTTGAACCGGGCCGCAACGATGGCGAACCGGCCGGCGGGGGTGTTGAAGTCACCTTCGTAGAGCATGGGCCGAGCCTCGGGGAAGATGCGACTAGCCTAGTGGAC
>JBBRUN010000084.1:0-13698 GCA_038247765.1 Gemmatales bacterium
GTGACGGTGCGGTCGATCCGCGACAGCAGCGATCCTTCGCGCTGGTTGTCGCGCAGCGTGCGTGTCAGTTCCAAACTGCGACGGGTGACTTCGTCGAGCACCAGATGCGACTCGGGCCGGTAGCGCGTCAGGCGCGGGATGTGGCCGAGGCTCGTTTTCAGCGTCGTTTCGAGGTAGATGACGAGCGCCCCCGCCGCCGTGAGGCAGGGTTGGCCGTCCTCGAAACCGAAGCCGGTGAGCGTGCGGACTTGGAACTTGTTGCGCAGGGCTTCGAGCGCGGTCGTGGGGTCGAACGTCCAACCCGGTCGCGGGGTGATCGACTTCGCCCCGGCCCCCGCGAAGTGCGGCTCGATCGCCGTGAGGCTATCTTCAGACAGCAAACACTCGGCGACATTCAACCGCCCGAGTTCCTCGGCGAGTTGGTTCTCGGTCACGTCCATCGCCGCGAACGTCCCGGCCGTGAGGTCGAGCCAAGCGAGGCCGAAGTGACCGGACTTTGTGCGCACCGCCGCGGCGAGGTGGTTGGGCCGGCGCGGGTCGAGGAGTTCGTCTTCGGTCACGCTCCCCAAGGTCACGACGCGGGTCACTTCCCGGCGGATGATTTTCTTGCCGTCGTTGGGCGGTTCCATCTGCTCGGCGACCGCGACGCGGTACCCGGCCGCGAGCAATTGCCGCAGTTGGTGATCGAGCTTGGCGAGCGGGAACCCGGCCATCGGGTGCTCCTCGCGCTTCGTCAGTGTCAGCCCGCAGACCTTGTGGCAGACCTCGGCGTCTTCGTCGAAGAGTTCGTAGAATTCGCCGTTTTGGAACAGCACGATCATGCCCGGGTAGGCATCCTTGGCGGCGCGGAATTGCTGCATCATCGGGGTCATGGCGGTAGGATAGCCCGCCGGTGGCTCCGGGACGAACGAATCGTCGCCCCTGGGCACTTGCATGCAAACATTTCGGCGTCAATCCCATAAGTAATGTTGACTGGCTTCGAGCGATCTGGCAAATTGTCAGAGCGCCTGACACAATCAACTCCTTCCGAGAGCACGACCGATGATTTCGATCCCCCGGCAGCAAACCCGACTCATTCGCACCTTGGTGTCTTCCGCGTTCGTTACGGCCCTCGCTTTGGCCGGCGGTTGCTCCGACAAGAACGAAGTGCCCCTTATCAAGGTCGCTGGATACGTGAAACTCGGTGCTGCGCCGTTGCCGCAAGGGATCGTCGAATTTCACCCGGACGCGGCCAAAGGGAACAAGTCCGCCGCGAAAGCGATCGGCATGATCAAGTCGGACGGCAGCTACAACTTGATGACCGACGGCAAAGACGGCGCGCCGAGCGGCTGGTACAAGATCTCGATCTCGCCCCAAGGTATGCCCGATGCCTCGCAGATGACAGCGGGCGCGAAGTTGCCAACGCCGCCCGCCATCGCCGGGAAGTACACCAAACCGGAGTCGTCGACCCTGACGATGGAAGTCAAAGAAGGGGCCGCGGCCGGAGCCTACGATATTGTGTTGCAGAAGTAGCTCGGGTGAGTTACAATAGGTTGCCTCTTCATTTTTTTCCCGTTCCCTGTTCGTCGTTTCGGAGATCGCTATGCGAAATCGTGTTCGGCAATCGTCGTCCGGATTCACCCTGATCGAGCTCTTGGTCGTGATCGCCATCATCGCGATCCTGATCGGTCTCCTTCTGCCGGCCGTGCAGAAGGTGCGCGAAGCCGCCGCGCGGATGACCTGCAGCAACAACATCAAGCAAATCAGCTTGGCCACGCACGGCTTCCACGACGCCAACTCGTTCGTACCGCCCGCTTGGAGCCCCGATAGCGGCGGCGGCACGTTCAGCTCGAACAGAACGACGATGGGAACCATCCGCGGGACGATCCACTTCTACATCCTGCCGTACATCGAGCAAGACAACGTCTACCGGCTCGCCGGCAACGAAGCGTCGAACCAAGCCTCCACCATCATCAAAACGTTCATCTGCCCGTCCGACAACTCGCTCCCGACCAACCTTCAGCGCTCCAATTACGCGTCCACGACCTACGCCGCCAACTTGCAGGTGTTCGATCCGCGCGGCCCCGGCACATTGGTCACCGCGATGACCGATGGCACTTCGAACACCGTGATTTTCGCCGAGCGATACAAGAAATGCGAACCGACGTCGGGCGGATACACCGCGGCGGGCTGGGCGTTGCACCCGGCCTACGTCGGGCACGGTTGGGACAGCCCGTTGATCGGCTGGCGCGATGTGGGATTGGGTTTCGACCCGAGTTTCAACGGCGGCTTTTCCACGCCGTTCCAAGTCGCGCCGGCAGTCAACGCCGCCGCTTGGCAAGTCGCCCAAACCGCCCACACCGGTACGATGCAAGTCGGCATGGGCGACGGCAGCGTCCGCGGCATCACGGGGAGCATCAACCAGCAGACTTGGATCGACCTCGGAAATCCGAAGGACGGTCGCGTTCTGCCGAACTTTTAATCTCGGCCTTCAGAATTGATCGCAGCGAGCGGCCCCGGATTTTCCGGGGCCGTTTTCATTTGTCCCCGGGCGTCTTGACAACCGCGATCTTTTCCAACAGCGATTTCGCCCGTGTATCGTTGGGCGTCGCCAAGCGGATCGCCCGTTCCAAGTGCGGTACCGCCTCCGCATTCCGATCCTGGGCGATCAGAATCTCGGCCAACCCGAGGTGCGTATCGACCAAATGCGGACTCGCCGCAACCGCCGCCCGGCATTCGTCCGCCGCGGCGGGGAGATCGCCCAGATGCTTCGACGAGTAGCCGGCGTACAAATGCGCCAGCCCGTTGTCCGGTTTCAATTCCGCCGCCCGTCGCAGTTGTTTCAATGCGTCGCGGAATTGCGGTTCGGCACGGGCCTTCTCCCCGGCCTTCGTTGCGGCCTCCGCTTGCATGTACAGCGAGATCCCGAGAAAATAGCGGCCGACCGCGTGATCCGGCGCGCGGGCCAACACGGCGAGCAGCGTCCGCTCGGCCCGGGCGAATTCGCCCATCTTGGCGAGGTTGATCCCGAGCGAGACCAAGAGTTGATCGTCCGGGCTCGTGCGCGCCAGTTCTTCCAACGTCATCACGGCCTGCGGGATCTGCCCGCGGGCTTCGTAATCTTCGGCGACTCTCAAACGGGCGCTCCGCCCCGCTTCCAAGCGGGTGTATTCCGCGATGTACGGGTCGCGCCACGGCAGATCGGGCGGGCCTCGGCCGGCTTCCGAACCGAACCGCTCGGCTTCTTCGACGTTGCCGAGTTGGGCGTGCGCGGCGGCGATCAACCCGCTGGCTCGGCGGTGGGCGAATGGGCTGTTGGCCACCCCCGCGAGGTAGCCGATGGCGGCGCGGTGATCGCCGCGCGTGCCGGCGACGGTGCCGAGGCCAAAGTGCCCGCGCGGGTTGCGCGGGTTCTCGCGGACTTCGCCGGAGAACAGCCTCTCGGCCTCGTCCAACTCGCCCCGTTCGAGGAGGGCTTCCGCCAGCCGCAACCGAGCCGCCGATTTGTACTCCGGATCGCTCGCCAAACCGTAGGCCATCCGCAGGTGCGGAACCGCTTCCGCGGGGGCAATCAACAGGTTGATCAGGCCGATGAGATAGGGCCAGCGCGGGTTGCGGGCATCGAGCTTGGCGGCTTCGGCGAAGCAGTCGTTCGATTGGGTATTGAGTCCGTGGGCGCGGTGGAGCATCCCGAGTTCCCCCCACGCGGCACCGGATCGCGGCTCCGCCAGGACCTTGGCTTCGGCCGCGGTCAGCGCCGCGCGAACGTCCGCGTCGACGACGGATTCGGGAATCGCGGGCACCGAGACGGCCGGGGGAACGGGAACCGCCCGGAAGCGCGACCGCGCGACCAGGCCACCGATGGCGGCCAACGCGAGCGCGAGAATCCCGATCAGCCATTTGCGCCGAGTCGTCATTCCCCGGCCCCCCGTCGGAGCTCGACCCGCCGGTCGGCCGGCCCACCGGGGAACTTCTCTCGCTTGCCGTCGGGCCAGATGACTTCGAACGAATCGACGGTATCGCTCCGGCCCAGGCCGAAGTGGGCGATCGCCGGACCGGCCGAGAGGAAGCTTTCGGAAGAGCCGATCGGCCGCGTCCGGATGGTGCCGCCGGCGCGGACCGACACTTCGGCCCCGATGGCGTCGCGGTTCAGCGCCGGGTCGAAGGCCCTCGCGGCGACCCAGTGACCGCGCGCGGGCGCGATCCCCTTCAACAACCGCGCCTTCTCGCCGATGGCGTTGACGAGGAGATCGGGCGCTCCGTCGCCGTCTACGTCCCCGCAGGCCAAGCCGCGGGCGACGGTGTGGTGCCCGCACAGCGCCGGGCTATTGTGCGAGATGTCCCGGAATTTTCCGTCGCCGCTGTTCGCGAAGACTTGGTTGCGCTCGCCGTACGGCTGCCAGTGCAGGGCGAGTTCCGGTTTGGGCGCACCGCCCGATTGCCGGGACACGCGGCCGTTGGCGACGGCGAGGTCGAGCCAACCGTCGTTGTCGAAGTCGGCCATCAAGGTGCCGAAGCCGGTGCCGCGCCGGCGGGTGGCTGTGAGGCCCCAACTCGCCGAGACGTCGCGGAAGCGGCCGCGCGGGGCCTGTTTCCAGAGGGTGTTCGTTTCGCTCGCCAAGTGCGTCACGTATAGATCGATCAAACCGTCGTTGTTCGCGTCGCCGATCGCGACGCCCATGCCGGCGAACGATTCCCCCGTGACCGTGCACGCCGCGCCGCGGATCAGGGCCTCTTCGGCGAAGGTGCCGTCCCGTTTGTTGATCCACAAGTGATTCGGCTGGCCGTCGTTGGCGACGAAAACATCCGGCCAGCCATCGCCGTCGGCGTCGAACGCGGCCACGCCCAAGCCCGGCCCCGGCTTCTCGCCGATCCGCGACGCCACCGTGACATCTTCGAACGCGGCGGAGGGGTTCTTCGGGTTGGGCCGCTTCGCCAATTCGGCCCCGCGGTTGCGGAAGAGCTTGCTCGCCGTCCCCTGAAAGACTTTCGGCGCACAGTAATCGCGCGCCCCGGTCGACGACTGGCATGGCCAAGACGGATCGTAGTTGACGTAATTGACGACGAACAGGTCGAGCCAGCCATCGCGGTCGAAATCGAGGAATGCGACCGACGTGCCCCAGGTCGGATTCTTCACCCCGGCTTCGACGGTGATATCGGCGAACTTCAAGCCGCCGAGGTTGAGCAGCAGTTTCGTACCGTTCGTCCGTGTGATGGCGAGGTCGGGCCGTCCGTCGTTATTCACGTCCCCGACGGCGACCCCCATGTTCAGTCCGGGGAAGTCCAAACCGGAGCCGGCCGAAGCGTCTTCGAAAGTGCCGTCGGGCTTCTGGCGGTAGAGCTTGTTCGCGGAAATCGACTCGGCGCCGCCATTGGTCAGGAGCAGCAACTCGGGCCGGCCATCGCCGTCGAGATCGGCGATGGCGCAGCCCGAGCCGACGCATTGATGCATGAAATATTTGGAAACGTCGCCGGCGTCGTGGACGAAGTTCACCCCGGCGCGGTCGGTGATGTCTTCGAACCACGCCGGGCCGTCGGGCGATTCGGCCGGCGGTTCGTCCGCCAGATTCGGCGCGGTCGGTGCCGGTGGACCCCAGCATCCGAGCGCCAGTGCGGTCAGAAACAGGGCGAAGCTGATCCGTCGGAAGCGGTGCGATGGGGCCACGGCGGCCTCGGGCGAGAGGAACGGAATCGATGGCCAATCGTACTTCGCGGTCGGGGCGGGGTCAATGGTTCAGGAATAGGTGACGGGCCGCATCGCTCGAAGCGCAAGGCCAAATCAACGCGAGATTTCCTTGCCGGAGCAATAATCTCGGTTGCGGGCACGAAATAGTGAAGCCGGGATGTCAAGATTCGCGTCTCGCGGGAATTCAGCGGTCAAATCCTTGCGGAAAGCGCGCCGATCGACCCGTTCAGCATCGACAATTAACTTGTAATCGGGAGTGGATACCGATCCCCACCCTGCGGAAGCATTCCAGACCCTTCCTCACAATGGCGACTATGCTCGACACTTTCATCCCCCGCGATCGATTGGTGACGGCGGAAATCGCATTGCCGAATTCCTTCGAGTCCGGCACGGCGATGGCCCGCCACCTCGCCGCGCTCCTCGATTCTTCCATCGTGCTCGCCGAAGAATGGGACGAACTCGCCCCGATCGGCAAAGCCCTTTGCTGCGAATCCCCTTCGGCCGAAGAGCTGATCGAGCGCCTGATCGATCACAATTTGCTGACGGCTTATCAAGGCGAATTGATCAAGTCCGGCCGGGAGGACGAAATCATCGTCGGTTCGTACCGGCTGTTGCAACCCATCGGTCGGGGCGGAATGGGGATCGTCTATTTGGCGGAGCACACCCATTTGCGGCGGCGCGTCGCCGTCAAGATGACGGCCCATTTCTCCGATTTGCAACCGCGCTTGACGCACCGATTTTTCGCCGAGGCCCGTTCCGTGGCCCGGTTGCAGCACCCGAACATCGTCGCCTGCCTCGATGCCGGGCGGCACGCGAGCTCGAAACCGAATCGGCCCATCACCGATTATTTCGTCATGGAGTACGTGCCGGGCCAAGACCTCGACTCGCTGATTCGCAACGGCGGACCGCTGCCCGTGCACCGCGCCGCGGATATTTTCCGCCAGATCGCCGACGCCCTTGCCGAAGCCCACCGGCACGGCCTGGTCCACCGCGATTTGAAACCGTCGAACATCATCGTCACGCCCGACTGGCAAGCGAAGCTACTCGACTTCGGCTTGGCCCTGCACCCGCGGCACGCCCTCACCGAACCGGGCACCCTTCTCGGCACCGTCGGCTACATGGCGCCGGAACAGGCCCGCGATCCGCACTCGGTCGACGGCCGGGCCGATTTGTTCTCCCTCGGGGCCACCTTGTTTTGGGCGCTCACGGGCAAGGATCCTTACCCGGAAACGGGCAACCCGCTGTCGGATCTCAGTCGCCGGCTCACGGCCGCGCCGCCCGATGTGCGCTCCGCGCGCCCGGAGTTGCCGGCCGACGTCGCCGAGTTGCTGCACCTACTGTTGCAAGTCGATCCCGACAAGCGCTATCCCACGGCGGCGTCGGTCTCGACGGCGCTGCAACCGTTCACCCGTTGGATCGCCCCGTCGTCGAACGTCCTCGAAACCGGAGCGCACAAGCAAGTGCAGGTGTTGGTCGTGGACGGCGACGACATGTCGCGGGCGTTCGTGTCGACATTGCTGGAAGGGGAATTCGCGGTCCAGCCGATCAAGTCCGGAACCGAAGCGCTGCGGGCACTCGAGCAAAAGCCATACGACCTCATCGTGCTCGACGCGACGCCCATCGGTTGCTCGGCCCAAGACCTCATCACCACGGCCCGCCGCTTGCACTCCGATCACGGCATGATGATTTTGGTCGCGTCCGGGAGTTTACCGGTCGCGGCGCTCAGCGGCTTGGTGTCGGTCGGCGCCGACGACTTCATGACGAAGCCGTTCACGCCGACGGAACTCCGCTCCCGCGTGCGCGCCTTGATGAACCGCCGCCAAACTTTGCACACCCGGCCGATCACGCTGGAAACCATGAGGATCGGCTTCAATGGTTTGCACCGCGCCTCGCCCTTGGCCACGATCGTGCCTTCGTCCAACCCTTGGGACTTGATGACCGTGACGATCTCGCGGTTGTTGATCGAATCCGGATTTCTCGCCCCCGGTTTCCGCTCGCGGATCGCCCGGTACATCCGCGCCATGTCCCAGACCGTGGAAGGACGCGGGGAATATTCCCGCCTCAAAGATCCTTCCTACGTCAACATGCTCGCGGCTTCGGCGGCCCTGTTCGACATCGGCTTGCTCGTCATCCCCGGCGGCTTGCCGCTGAAACCGGGCCGACTCGACCCCGACGAGCGCCAAGTGCTCGAGACGCACCCGACCGTCGGCGGGGAAATCATCATGGGCCTCGCGGAAAAGTTCCCGAGCGAGACCGGGTGCATCTCGTTGGCCGCGGAGCTGTCGCGCTCCCACCACGAGCGCTGGGACGGCACCGGCTACCCCGAGCGCCTCGCCGAGTCGGACATTCCGCTGTCGGCCCGTTTGGTTTCGCTGGCCTCGGTCTACGACAGTTTGCGGTCGCGCCGGCCGTATCGCCCCGCCGTCACGCATGCCCGGGCCATCCGCGTGCTCACGCACGAATGCCTCGGCCGTTTCGACCCCGTCGTCCTCAACGCCTTCATAGCGGCGGCCCCCCGCTTCGAGCAGATTTACAACGAATACCCGGTTTGAAGCCCGCTCGATAGAATGACCTCTGCATCGGAAACCCGACTCGGAGGAATCATCATGCGTCGCTTGGGACTCGCCCTGCTCGTGGCCGCGTTCGGCCAATTCGCCCTCGCCGAAGACAAAGGCACCGCGCTGAAACTCGCCGGGCTCACCGGGACCGCACCCGCCGGTTGGAAAGAAGAAACCCCCTCGAACAAGATGCGCCTCGCGCAATTCAAACTGCCCAAAGCCGAGAAGGATAAAGACGACGCCGAGCTGTCCGTCTTCGTTTCGCCGGGCGGCGGTGGCGTCGAGGCCAACCTGAAGCGCCAAGAAGTGAAGTTCGAGATCGCCGAAGGCGTCAAGAAAGAAGACGCCGTCAAGCTCGAGAAAGTGAAAGTCGGCACCTTCGATGGCAAGTACCAAGACATCACCGGCACGTTCCTGTTCAAATCCGCCCCGTTCGACCCGAACGCCAAGGTCACCAAGAAAGAAGGTTACCGGCAGCTTTACGTGATCTTCGAAGCCAAAGAGGGCGAAGTGGTGTCGATGATTCTCGTCGGCCCGGCCGCGACCATCGAGAAGCACAAGAAGGGCTTCGAGGAATTCCTGAAGAGCTTTAAATAACCGATGCCCACCGTCGTCATCACCTGCCCGCACCCTCCGTGCGGGAAGCCGTTGCGCTTGCCGCACGAAGCCGTCGGTCAGCCGCTGTCCTGCCCGTACTGCCGCACTTCCATCGGCGTCGACATCGGCGCCGATGGGCAGCCCGGATCGCCGCGCGTGTTGAAGGCCGGGGCACGCTTGACCCGGATGTTCCTCGTGCCGTCGATCGCGATGCTGATCCTCGGCACGGCGGGCGTCTTCGCAAATGGCTACATCGCGCTCGACGCCGCGACCCGGCCCGGGGCCGATCTGGAGCACGCCCGCCGGCAAGTCGGGGACTTGAACAACCTCGAAGAAATGCGGGGGCCGCGGGACGTACTCAACGAAAAGCCGATCGAGGATCCGACCCCGATCGACCTGTTCTCGGCCGTGGCTGGGCAGGCCGCCGCGACCGGCGAGATCCTGCGGGCCCAAGAACAACTGGCCCAAGCGTGGGCGCCCTCCGTCGCGCCGATCAATTCGATATTCGCCGGCGTCAGTCTGTTCGTGGCGGTCGGCGGATTCTTGATTCTCCGCGGCAAGGGCTACTGGATCGCGATGCTGGCCTGCGTCGCGGCGATCTTCAACTTCAACCACGCCTGCTGCTTCCCCGGTGCCGTCGTCGGGGTGTGGGGGATTTTGGTGCTGGTCCGCGACGAAGGCCGCAAGCACTTCGGGCGGTGACAATTTCAGCTTGCGGGGTGCAGTGCACGCAATTTCGCAATACCCAGAGCCTTCAGCGCGGCGATGTTGCGCTGCGGGATCCCTTCCAGAAACGCCGGATCGCCCGCCACCTTCGCGATGCTCGCTTCCCGGAGCAGGTGCAGCATCGGATGAGGCGAGCGGTTGGTGAAATTCTCGACGGCATCCGGCTTCGTACCCGCGAAACGGTACTGCGGGTGGAAGCTGGCGATCTGCACAATGCCGTTAAGGCCGAGGGATGCGAGGAGTTCGTCCGCGTCGCTCAGGAAATCGTTGTAGTCGAGGAAGCCCTGCAAAACGCGGGGATGGATGAGGATCGACGTTTCGACAGCCGCGATCGGTTGTTCGACCAAGTGCCGCAATTCTCGGGTCAAATCGTTCAACAATGCCACGGTGTCGGTGGCGTCGGTCACGGCGTAACGAATCGTGCCGCCATCGAAAACGCGCCGGGCGAACGGGCAGAGGTTCAGCCCGATCACGATCCGTTCGATCCATTGCCGGGTCTCGGCGGCCGGGTCACCCACCATCGTTTTCCGCGTACTTCGGGGCGACGGCCACCGTCTTCAAACCGAGCGCTTTCTTGACGAGGATGAACTCGCCAACGTCGTTCCCTTCGACGAGGTGGCCGCTCCATTGGAAGATATATCCGAGCACGAACGCCGCCGCGCCCCAATACCAATCGACGAAGAACGGCAGAATCAACCCGGTGATTGCGAGCGGGATACCGAGCATGTGGATCGCGAAGTTGAACCAGTGCTGATGGCGTTCCAGCCAGTTCAGCCGGGCCTTCTTGGCGAACCTCCACGAGTGCCGGGCCAACGGGAACCGGGGCGTGTTTGTAGATTCTTCCATGTGTTCAAGATAGGAAAGCCCGCCCGAATAACGAAGAACGAATGACGAAGGACTCCTTCTCCACTTGAGCCAAACTCGCCAGATTATCGGAGCTCCGGTGATTTTAGACCGATCAATCGGTTTATTCGGCATCTTCGTTCAATTCGTGTCGGTCGGGTGCCGATAACCGAGGAGACACTTTGCGGTTCGGGCCGTCGGGGGAATGGCCGAAGCGCAAAATGGATGGGGGCGGCATAATGCGGAAGATTCGCTGGAAGGCTCGCATCGTCGGCGGGTTGATCGCACTCACCGGCCTCGGTCTGGCCGGCTGCAAAAATCAACTCTTCCTCGAGCCGGCCGATTGGAAAGAAGCCACGCGGCCGAATATTCCGCCGACGCTGGAGAGCCAACCGCACGATGCGATTCTGCCGCCGGGGGTGCAACCCGGTAGCAAGCCGGCGACCGTCTCCGACTCGCAGCGGCCGACGCGGCCCCTGAGCCTCAAGGAGGCGATGGCCATCGCCATCGAGCAGGGCAACATCGGCAGCGGCCTGAACGGCACCGACAACCCCGCGCTGACGTCGTTCAGCGGGCGCGGCACCACCGGCACCGACACGATCAAAGCCTTCGTGCTCGACCCGGCCATCGCCCAAGCGGAAGTCGAGCGGTCGCTGTCGAAATTCGACGCCCGCTGGACGTCGAGCATGACGTGGGCGAAGCAGGATCAAGCGACCCTCAGCTTGCAGCAGAGCTTTTCCAACGGCGACTCGGCCAGTTTGACGAGCACCCTATCCAAGCCGCTGCCCACCGGGGGTATCGCCGGTATCACGACGAGTTTGAACTACCTGAACTTGGCGAGCGCGCCGACGAACAGCCAGTTCATCGCCCTCACCACGTCGTACACCCCGCGGGTGCAGTTCATCTTCGAACAACCGCTGTTGCAGGGCTTCGGCATCGAGGCCAACCAGTTGCTGGGCAACCACCCCGGCAGCGTGCTCATCCCCGGCTTGCGGCCCTCCGGCGGCTCCGGTTCGGAAGGCATCTTGGTCACGCGCATCCGCACCGAACAAGCCCGCCTGCAGTTCGATACCCAGATCAACCAAATGCTTTTCAACGTCGAACAAGCCTACTGGAACTTGTACGCCGCGTATTACAACAAGTACGCCCAAGAAGAGGGTTTGAAACAGGCCTTCGAGCTGTACGGGATCCTCACGGATCGAACCAAGGGTGGCCTCGGGGCACCGTACTTGAAGCAGCAAGCCGAAGCCCAATACTGGCTCTTCCGCCAGCAGGTGATCACGGCTCGCCAGCAAGTCCTCGATGCGGACCGCGTGCTCCGCGGCCTGCTCGGGATGAAATCGAACGACGGCGCCGTGTTCATCCCGGCCGACGAGCCGATGAAAGCGCTATTCTCGCCGGACGTCGATGGCGTCTACCAAGAAGCGCTGCAAACCCGCCCCGAGTTGATGATCGCCCGACAGGAAGTCAAAGCCCGGCAGCTCGATCTGCTGACTCAGAAGAACCTCCGCATGCCGGACGCCCGCTTCTTCACCAGCTACGACGTCAACGGCCTCGGCGAACGGCTGACCGGCGGCGTCCCGGAAAACGCGTTCGCCAACTTGCGCCTGAACCAGTTCAACAGTTGGCAGGTCGGCCTGCGCCTCGATATGCCCCTCGGCTTCCGCGACGCCAACGCCCTCACGCGGCAGTCGCAATTGTCGCTCTGGAAGAGCTACGAGCAGCTCCGCGATTCGGAGCGCAAGATCTACGACGGTATCGTCGAAGCCGTGCGGCAGATGGAACTCGGCTTCGAGACGAACGTCATCAACGAAAAGCGCCGCGCGGCCTTGATATTCGTCGTCAAGCAGCAGAAAGAGCGGCTCGGGCAGTTCGAAAGAGAAGACTACATCGGCCAGCTCAACGGGTTGATCCAAAGCCAGCGCGACTTGGCGAACGCCATCGCCGACCAGTACCGGGGTTTGGCGAACTACAACGCCGCCCTCGCCCGCTTGGAGTACGTGAAGGGGACGATCCAAGTTTACAACAACATCAGCGTGGCGGATGGGCCGCTGCCGGCGTTCGTTCAGAAGAAGGCGGCGGACCACTTCCGCGCCCTGAACTCCGCGATCAAACTCCGCGAACACCCGGCGGGCTTGCCGGGCGTCGTGAATCCGAACTCCATCGATCCGCTTCAAATGCTGCCGCCCGGAGCGGTTTTGCCACCGCCTCCGGGCGGAGCGAATCTGCCCGGCCTGATGCCGGCCCCGGTCTCGGCGCCGAAGCCGCTGCCGTTGGCGGGCCAACCGACGGCCACCAGCACGAAGCCGTGGGAAGTCTGGCAATCCCAACCGAGCAACTCCGGCGTGACGGTGCCGACGACCGGCGGCGCCGGGACGGGCACCTTCAAACAAGACGGCAGCGTGACGTTGCCGACGCGGCCGACTCCCGGTGTGACGCCGATCGTCGTGCCGGCCCCGGCGGGGCTGTCCGGCCCGACGACGCCGGTGCTTCAGATTCCGCCGCGGTAGTCGGGCCGCGAAGCCGGAACTCACCATGACGCGGATCTTCGTCTACGAGCACATCACGGCCCAAGGTCTGGGCCGCGATCCGGAATCGCCGGAGCATTCGCTCTTCATCGAAGGGCAGGCGATGTTCCGGGCGATCCGCGAGGACTTCGCGGCCAGCGCCGGTGTCGAAGTGATCACCGGTTCGCCCGCTGACTTTGCGAGGCTCGCCGCGTACGCCGATTGGTCGTTCGTGATCGCCCCCGAGACCGACGGCGTCTTGTTGAATCTGGCGAGGGAAGTCGTCCGCGTCGGCGGACGGTTGCTCGGGCCAAGCCCGGCGGCCATTGCGCTCACGTCGGACAAGTTCGCCCTGTTCCAGCATTGGCAGAAGTTCGGCGTCCGGACACCGGCGACGGTCTTGGTGCAAGATCTTCCCCCGAGTTGGCCCTGCGTGGTGAAACGCCGCGACGGCGCCGGCTCGGAGGGGATGCGACTCGTGCGAACCGAAGCCGAGTTTCGGGAACTGTCCGGTGCGATGATCGCTCAGCCGTATTGCGAAGGCATTCCCGCCAGCATCGCGTTCCTCATCGGCCCGCGCGACACCATCGCCCTGCCCGCGACCTTCCAGCTGATTTCGACCGATGGCCAATTCCGCTACGGCGGGGGTCTCGTGCCCATCGCGCCGGAATTGGCCATTCGAGCCGAGGCCCTCGCCAGAAGCGCGCTCGCGGGCATCTCCGGGCTGCTCGGCTACGTCGGCGTCGATTTGCTTTTGGGATCGGCCGCGGACGGAGGGGATGACTACATCATCGAAATCAAC
>JBBRUN010000085.1:0-13690 GCA_038247765.1 Gemmatales bacterium
GTGTTGAAGAAGGCATACACGACATTCGACTTCTGCGGGGAGATGGCCAGCGCGATGCGGCCCTTGTCGGCATCCGGCAGGCCTTCGCTCAGTTTCTTCCACGTCTTCCCGGCGTCTTCGGACTTGTGGATATTCGATTCCGGCCCGCCGCCGATGAGGACGCCGACGTTGCGCCGGCGCTGATAGCTCGCGGCGTACAGTACATCGGGTTTGTTGGGATCCATCGCGACATCCGTGACGCCGGTGTCGGCGCTGATTTCGAGGATGTTCTCCCACGTCTTGCCACCATCGGTGGTTTTGAACAACCCGCGGTCGCCCCCCTTGGCCCACAATGGCCCTTGTGAGGCGACGTACACCGTGTCCGAATCTTTCGGGTGTACAACGATCTTGGCGATATGTTCGGACGCCTTCAAGCCCATGTTTTTCCACGTCGCGCCGCCGTCGGTGGACTTGTAAACGCCGTCGCCGTAGCCGACGCTGCGCTGCGATTGGTTCTCGCCGGAGCCGACCCAAATCGTCTCCGAGTTTAGCGGATCGATGCTGACGCAGCCGACCGAGTACGACCCGGCGTCGTCGAAAATCGGCTTCCAGCTCGTCCCGGCGTTCGTCGTTTTCCACACGCCCCCGGACGACATCACGACGTACCAGACGCTCTTGTTCTTCGGGTCCACGGCGATGTCGCCGACGCGGCCGGGGGTGAACGCCGGTCCGATGGCCCGAAGCGGGATCGATTTGAAGTCCTCGGATTTCAGCAGGCGCTCTTGGGCGAAACCCGAAGTCGCGGCGATCAATATGACAAAACTCGCCAGCAATCCGCGCATGGGGTTACCCTACTTTCGGTTTTCTGACCACTGACCACTGACCACTGACCACTGACCACTGACCACTGACCACTGACCACTGACCACTGACCACCGACCACTATTAGTGTTGGTAGGTTGTACACGACGCGCTCCGCAAAAGTGAAAATATTCTCAGGGATGTTCCATGACGCTTTCCCAATGGTCGAACCAACCTCGCCCGAAATCGGTTGCGGCATTCTCCCGCGCCCAGCGCTCCATCCCCGGCGGAGTCAACAGCCCGGCCCGAGCCTTCGGCGGCGTCGCCGGTAGCCCGATCTTCATCGCCAAGGGCCAAGGCCAATACCTCTTCGATATCGACGGGCGCCGCTATCTCGACTTCATCGGCTCGTGGGGGCCGATGATTTTGGGCCACGCCCACCCGGCCGTGGTGAAAGCGACCACCGAACAGATCCACAACGGTACGAGCTTCGGCGCCCCGACCGAACTCGAAAGCCAACTCGCGGAGATGGTGATCGAAGCCGTGCCGAGCATCGAGATGGTGCGGTTCGTGTCGAGCGGCACCGAAGCGGCGATGAGCGCAATCCGCTTGGCGCGGGGACACACCGGCCGCAATGTCATCGTCAAGTTCGCCGGGTGTTATCACGGCCACGTCGATGCGCTCTTGGTCTCGGCCGGTTCCAGCGCTCTGACCCTCGGCGTGCCGAACAGCCCCGGCGTCCCCATCGGCGCGACGCAAGACACCGTCGTGCTGCGCTACAACGATTGCCAACAACTCGCCGATCTGTTCGCGGCGCGCGGCAGCGAAATCGCCGGCGTCATGTTGGAACCGGTCGTCGGCAACATGGGCCTCGTTGTGCCGACACCGGAGTTCCGCAAAGAACTCCGACGGTTGACGTACGAGCACGGCGCCCTGCTCATTTACGACGAAGTCATGACCGGTTTCCGCCTGAGCTACGGCGGCGCCCAAGAATTGCTGGGCGATCTTCCAGACATGACGGCCCTCGGCAAGATCATCGGCGGCGGTTACCCGGTCGGGGCGTACGGCGGCCGGGCGGACGTGATGAAGTCGGTGATGCCCGCCGGGCCGGTCTTCCAAGCCGGCACCCTCTCCGGCAACCCCGTGGCCATGGCGGCCGGCATCGCCACGCTGACGGAGTTGAAGACGAACCCGCCCTACGCCCGGCTCGAGGCGATGTCCGCGAAGATCGGAGTGGGGCTGACCGCCGCGGCGAAGTCACTCGGCATCCCGCACCAGTTCAACCGCGTCGGCAGCATGTGGACGCTCTTTTTCACCGACACGCCCGTCGTGGACTTGGACACGGCCAAAACCGTGGACACCGCGCGCTTCGCACAGTTTTTCTGGGCGATGATGGATCGGGGAATTTATCTGCCGTGCAGCCAGTACGAAGCGGCCTTCACCTGCGCCGCCATGACCGACGCCGACATCGACGAGACCATCGCCGCGGCACAGCAAAGTTTGGAATCGATCGCGGCGGGGTGATTTGCCCGTGAACGACTCCGAAATTTCGGTTACGATATCCCGGTCGATCCCGCCGCGATTCTCGGACATCTCCATGATTCGGATCAGTCTTGTTGCCGTCCTGTTGTTGATCGGTGCGCGTCTCAGTGCGGCAGAGTCGGTGCGCGAATCGATCGATCGGATCGTCGCGGCGAAAGCCAAAGCCGATGGCGTACCGATGTCGGCAAAGGCCGACGATGCCGAGTTCCTGCGGCGCGTCTGGCTCGATCTCGCCGGGACGATTCCGCCGGCCGAAGTCGCCAGGAAATTCCTCGCAGACCAATCGCCGGACAAACAGACGAAATTGATCGAAGGATTGCTCGCCGCGCCGACGTACTCCACGACCATGGCCAACCGCTTCCACATCGTGCTGGTGGAGCGGCTCGGCGATCACGCCTCTTGGAGCCAGTACTTACAAACGAGCTTTGCCGCGAACAAACCTTTGAACACGCTCGTCAAGGAAATCCTCCGGGCCGACTCCAAGTCGGGGGCGGCATTCTTTCTGTCGAAACGGCTCGAAAACTACGGTCAGCAAGCGGTGGAATACTCGGCGCTCACCCGCGATGTCGGCCGCTTGTTTCTCGGTGTGAATTTGCAATGCGCCGAGTGTCACGACCACCTCACGGTGAACGACTACAAGCAACAGCACTTCCAAGGCCTGCATGCGTTCTTCCGCAACCTCGCGCTGGGCGCGGGGCCATTGCCGACGGTCGCGGAGAAGCCGACGACCGAGAAGATTAAGTTCGCATCGGTCTTCACATTGGAAGAAGCGCTGACCGGCCCCGCCCTACCCGGCGGCAAGATGATCGACATCCCGACCTTCCCCAAGGGTCAGGAATTCGCCGAGCCGCCCGACCGGAAAACGAACAACCCCGGCGTGCCGAAGTTCAGCACGCTCGCCGTTGCGAGTGAAGAATTGCCGACGGCGAAGAATCGGGCGTTTGTCCGAAACGGGGTCAATCGCCTTTGGTTCCTGCTGTTGGGTCGCGGATTGGTTCACCCACTCGACATGCACCACAGCGGCAACTTGGCTTCGCACCCGGAGCTGCTCGATTTGTTGGAGCGCGAATTCGTCGCGCACCAGTTCGATATCAAATGGCTATTCCGCGAGATTCTGCTGAGCGAAACCTACCAACGGTCGAGCCTGTTGCCGGCCGGGGCCAAGACACCTCCGGCGAACGCATTCGCGGTGGCCCTCGAAAAGCGGTTGTCCGCCGAGCAATTGTTCGCGGCGATTACGGCGGCGACCGGCGCCAAACCGGCCGACGCGGCCAAGGTCAAGTTCCTCAAGGCGTTCGCGAACCAACCGCGCGAGCCGGAAGAGGACGTGGAAGTTTCGCTGAAAGCTGCGCTGTTTCTATCCCACGATGCGACCGTGTTGGAGATGCTCCAAGCGAAGCCGGGGAACTTGATCGAAAGACTCGGGAAATTGACGGACAACGCCGCGCTCGCCGAGGAGTTGTACTTGGCCGTGCTGACGCGCAAGCCGAGCGCCGACGAACTCGCCACCGTTTCGAAGATTCTGACGAAGCCGAACCAGATCCGCGAAACCGCCGCCCGCAAATTGGCCTGGGCCTTGATTGCCTCCCACGAATTCGGGGTGAACCACTGATGAACCCGAACCTCTGCACTCCGCAGGATCACCGACTCTCGCGCCGCCAGTGGCTCGGCGCCACCGGGACGATGGCCCTCGGCGGACTGAGTCTGCCGGCCTTCGCCGAGGAGTTGAAGAAGAAGTGCAAGCAGGTGCTCTTCGTCTGGCTCGACGGCGGCATGAGCCAACTCGAAAGCTGGGATCCGAAGCCCAACACAACCTTCGGCGGCCCGTTCCGGGCCATTTCGACGAGCGTCCCCGGCACGCACGTTTCCGAACTGCTACCGCAGACGGCCAAGCAGATGCACCGCCTCGCGGTCGTTCGCAGTGTGAGCACCCAAGACAACTCCCACTCGGCCGGGGTCGATCGCATCCAACGCGGCGACCCGAAGAACCGCGGCGTCGTCTATCCGTACTTTGGCAGCGCCGTCGCCAACTGGGTCGGCGCCGGTGACAGCGGCTTGCCACCGTACGTCTGGATCAAGCCCGGCAACGGCGGCTTCATCGACCGCGAAGCCGGGTTCCTCGGGCCGAAGTTCGGCGCGCTGGCGCTAGGCGACGGCAAACCGCCCGAGAACCTCATCCGGCCGAAGGAACTTTCGATGGCGGACGACCTCGAACGGAACGAACTCCGCAAGCTCGCCGATGCCCGCTATTCCGCGGGACGCCGCAAAGAGAACACCGAGGCCAACAGCTTCGCGTTCGACATGGCCGAGCAACTGCAGAAGAAGCTCGAACTATTCGACATTTCCAAACTCCCGGCGAAGGACACTCAGCGCTATGGCACACACGATCTCGGCCGGCATCTGCTTCTCGCCCGTCGGATGCTCGAAGCCGGTGTGACCTTCGTGAAAGTGACCTCGTACGGTTGGGACACGCACGGCGATCACTTCAACGGCGCCGCGAGCCTGCACCCGAAGTTCGACAAACCCTTCGCCGCCATGATTGAAGACCTCGCCGAGCGCGGCATGCTCGACGACGTCCTCGTCATTGCGATCTCCGAGTTCGGCCGCACGCCGCGGATCAACGGGCACCTCGGCCGCGATCACTGGCCCGAAGCGTGGAGCGTGGCGATGGCCGGGCGGGGCATCAAACCGGGCGTCGTCGAAGGTAAGACGAACGCCTTGGGCACGGAAGTCGCTTCCGAACCGCACGACATCGGCCACCTGTTCCACACGTGGTATAAGGCCCTCGGCATCGACCCGAAGAAATCGAAGTACCAGAACGCCGGGCAACCGCTGCCGATCGCCCACGAAGACATGCACGCGGTGAAGGTGGTGCTGGCGTGATCCCCAAAGAACTCGGCAAGCCGCTGACACTCCCCTGTCAGTCGAGCCGCATCCGCTTCGGCCCCGAGGGCGTACTGTTCGCCGCCGGGCACGATGGCAGCGTGCTGCGCTGGGATGTGACTGGGAAGGAACCGAAGCCGCTACCGACGGTGAAACTCCACAACGGTTGGGCGACGGCGCTCGCCTTCCACCCGAAGAAACCGTTGGCGATCTCGGCCGATAGCCACGGGGCGTTGATCGCGTGGGATCGCACGGCCGACACACCCACGCCCGTCTGGAGCCAACCGAAAGCCCACGACGGCTGGCTGCGAACGACGGTCGTGCACGATGATCGCGTTGTGTCTCTCGGCCGAGACGGATTCGTCCGCGGTTGGAACCTCGACGATGGCAAGCCGCTCCGCGAGCTTTCGCTCGGTGTCGATATTTTTTCCCTCGCTGTGGCGCCCGATGGGAAGTCGTTCGTCGTCGGCGATCTCTTCGGCAACATCCACGTCGTCGAGTGGGACAAGTGGAAGGTGCTCGGCAAGTACGAAGTCAAAGAGCTTCACCTGCTCGACCGCATCCAAGATGTCGGCGGCGTGCGCGCCCTAGCATTCAAGCCCGACGGTCGGTCGCTGTTCGTCGCGGGGAGCGTCCCGAAGTCCGGCGGCTTCGTCCAAGGTTTCCCTCTGATGGTCGAACTGGAATGGCCTTCGGGAAAACGGCTCACGCAGTGGAAAGGGGCCGCCGACAACGAGGGTTTCATCCACGATCTGCTCTGGCTCGACGAAGGATTCTTGGCCGGCGTAACGAGTGGACAACCGGGCCAGGGCCGGTTGTTCGTGTGGAAGCCGGGCGACGCCAAGCCGCTGTTCGAATCGACGAAACTGCCGAACTGCCACAGTCTCGCCCGGCACGGCAAGCTCCTGGCCCACTCGGCGACGAATGCCAACAGCAGTGGCAACGGCAAGGTCAAGGGGAAAGACGGCGACTACCCGGCGAACAGCTCGCCCATCCAGTTGTGGACGATGGCTTGATTCTGTCCGGCGGGAAACAAGGGCTGGAGATTCGGACTCCATGTTTCATCCTTTACTTTCGCCATTCGGGCGATGATCCGATAAGGGGCTGGAACTTTGTCGCACTTGAACGGAAATCCGAAACGTTCATTTGCATTCGGCTATTCGGAGCATATATTTCACATTGACAAATTTACGACAGGTTCCCCGATGGTCGTCGCCCGCTATGCCCGGATCGCCTCAACTGCTATGGCAACAGTGGCTATTCGCGCCCTCGCGGCGATGTAGCATCCGGGAACCGAGCGACCGAATCACGCTGGCCCCGGAGATAGTCTCCGGGGCTTTTCTATTTTCCGACTCTGTCGAAAGTTCGCCATGACGCCGCTCCCGCTCTCGCAGCAGGCCCTCCGCACCGCCGATTCGCCGATCAGCTACTTCATCCGCAAGGCCATCGAAACGGAGGGACTGATCTCGCTCGCGGCGGGCCTCGTCGATGAATCGAGCTTCCCCGCGAAAGATCTCGCCGACGCCACGGCGTCGATCTTGAACGACCCCGAATCGGCGCGGGTCGCCCTGCAATATGGCAGCACCCAAGGCTTGCTGAAGCTGCGCGAACAGATTCTGCAAATGGTCTGCGCGGCCGACGGTGTCCGACCGGCCGAGTTGAACCTGAGTGCCAAAGATGTCGTGCTGACGACCGGCTCCCAGCAATTGCTCTACCTACTCGGCGAAGCGCTCTTCGATCCCGGCGACATCGTCATCTGCGAAGCGCCGAGCTACTTCGTCTACCACGGCGTGCTGCAAACCCGCGGCGTAAAGACGCTCTCGGTACCCATGAACTCCGGCGGCATGGACATCGGCGCGCTCGAAGTCCTGCTCGCCAAGCTCGAAGCCAGCGGCGAGATCGCCAAGTTGAAGCTGATCTACACGGTCGACTACTTCCAAAATCCGACGGGGCTGACGTTGGCCGAGGAACGCCGGCCACGCTTGGTCGAACTCGCGAGAAAATACAGTGAGCATCACCGCATCCTGATTCTCGAAGACGCGGCCTACCGCGAACTGCGGTACGACGGCCCGGACTTACCGAGCCTGAAAAAATTCGATCCGGCGAACGAGTTTGTCATCTACACCAGCACCTTCTCCAAGCCGTGCGCCCCGGGCCTGAAAACCGGCTACGCCCTGATGCCGCAAGACTTGCTCGGCGTCGTGTTGAACCTCAAAGGCAACCACGACTTCGGCTCGTCGAACTTGGCCCAGCACATCCTCAGCCGGTTGATCGGCAACGGGGCCTACGCCCGCCACGTCGAAACACTGCGCGGCGTCTACCGCACCAAGCGCGATGCAATGCTGGCGGCTTTGGCGAAAGAATTTGCCGACCGCCCCGAGGTGACCTGGACGGTTCCCGCCGGCGGCTTGTACGTCTGGGCGACCTTCCCCGGCCTCGCCACCGGGCCGGACGGGAACTTCGTGAAGCGCTGCTTAGACGAAGGCGTGCTGTACGTCCCCGGCGAATTCGGCCACGTCCCGGACGAATCCGGGGCGTTGGCCACGAACGAATGCCGGCTCAGCTTCGGGGTCTCGTCGCCCGAGCAAATCGCCGAAGGGATACGTCGCATGCGAAAAGCGATCGGATAGCAACTGTTAGCCCGATGCGCCAGCATCGGTTTCGGATCGGCATCCGATGCTGGCGCATCGGGCTAACTTTAGCGAGAAGTTGTCCGGCGAATCGCATCTTTCAAAACTTCCAGCGGAGTTCGCTGCGGTAGAGTTGCTCGGCGAAGCCGTTCTCGGTCACATTGAACTGCACACCGAAGCCGATGTCGAGCTTGTCGCAGATTCCCAGGCGCAGGCCGGGCCCGACCGTGAAGTAGGTGCTGCGGTTGGCGCCGAGGGTCGCCCCGGTCGCCGGATCGGTGAACCCACCGGAAGTGAACGTGTAGCCGTTGGTTTCGAACATCCCCACGAGCACGGTATCGGCGATCGGCCGGCAGAGCACGGCGTTGAAGCTGTTGTGATAGTGCAGCACCGTCCCGACCGTGCCGGCGGTGCCGGCGATGGGGATCGAGAACGCGATCTGCGATTGCCAGAACGCATCCGCGTGCAGTTTCACGGTGCTCAGGAACGACGGTTCGAGCGAAACGTGCCCGACGCCGACGCCGCTGCCGGTACTGCCGACCGGGATCGTGGTCTTGAATTGGAAGGTCATGTTCAGCAACTCGCTGTCGAGGAACATGGTTTTCGTACCCAGGGCGAGGTCACCGAAGCCACCGCTGCCACCGTTTTGCTGGCCGTTGAGGCTGCGGTAGGGCGTGCTGATAAAGAACGAGAACTTATCGCCGCCGGCTTCTTGGTAGAGGCTCAGTTCGTCGTAATCGACGCGGGTTTCGTTGCGGGCCGGGCCGCGGCCGCCGGTTTTCGCCCAGAAGAATTCGCCGCGGTCGGGGGTCGTGCCTCCGACGCCGCGATCCCAGCGGAAGCGCGTGATCGTCGTGGGCCGGGCGAAGTCGAGGAACAAGCCCGCGTTCGGTGGGACGCTCCAGCGGCCCTCGTAGCAGGGGTCGGGGCAGCAGAGGGCGTTGTGGAAGGCGCTGGCGAGCCGGCTCGCGGGGCCGGTGCCTTCGGATGTCGTGCAGGCCCCGCGGCCCGCGACGCAGCCATTTTCGCCGCAGCCGGAGTTGCAGAGGGTATCGGTGCAGCCGGTGGTGCAGGCCGCCCCGCCGGTGTGCCTCGGCAAGAAGAGGCCGTGCCCGCGGGCCGGTGCCGGCTCGGGAACTTCGCAGTTGGTGCAGGCCGCCTGCGTAATGCTCGGCACGATCTCCAGCGTCGGTTTGACATCGGCCGTGTTGATTTCGAGCGGTGCGACCAGCGGCGTTTGGGCGGTCGCGGCCCGGCTCCCCGCCATTAAAGCGAGGACGGCGAGCCAAGCGGACATCTTGCGGGGGCGAGCCTTCGTCCAGATCATGGCGGCATCCTCCAAAAACACGATTGACGGGGAGCGGGTGTTCCACGCTACGGGTTGAGCGCAAGAACGGGCTGCCAATCTCATCGTCTCGCCCGCCTTGCCGAGAACAGCCAAAATCCACAAACCCCGCGAATACGGTTCAACCGGTTCAATCTTCCTAATCCGGTAGAAGCGCGAAAGCGGGCCAATCGGCCCATCTTGATTAATCGTTGAAGATCGCCCACACCATTGGTCGAAGAGAATGCCCACACGCGTTCTCTTTCTCCGCACGGCTCCCGGATTCACTCCGGGTTCAAGGAGGGCTTGGTATGTCCCGATTGTTGCTCGGTTCGTGGTTGGCGGCTCTGGCTCTATTGTTTGCGGCACAGTCCGCCTCGGCGCAAGCCCCGGCTGCCGCTGCGCCCGCCGCCGGTGTGCCGGCGGGTGCCGCCGGTGCGGCCGGAACCGCCGCCACCGCGGTGAAGCCCGGCTGCCTCGAAAAGATTTGCGTCCGCTGCGAAGCGTTCCGCCGCAAGCTCTGTGTCACCCCGGCCGGGGCGCTCATCAACAACATGACGCGGCCGCTGACGACCCTCACCGGCGGCGTGATTCCACCCTTCTGCCCGATTCTGCCGTCCGCCGCGGACTTGGCCAAACCGGGCGTCGCCGGCGCGGCGGCCGAAGGCAAGAAAGACGCGGCCGAAGCCAAGGCCCGGCAGATGGACGTCCGCTACTTGGGGACGCTCGATTGCCGGTACTATCCGAATGCCTCGAAAGGCCTCGCGGACGGCTTGCGGATGGATCCGAGCGAGTGCGTCCGCTTCGAGGCGGCTCAGGCCCTCAGCCGCGGGTGTTGCTGCAACAAAGTGACCTTGGCCGCGCTCGAAGCGTCGGTTTCCGGCATGGACATCGACGGCAATCCCGGTGAACGCTCGGTTCGCGTCCGCTGCACGGCGGCCATCGCGCTGGAAAAATGCTTGGCCTGTTACGTTGCCCCGGCGCCGGAACCGGAGCCGGTCGATCCGAAGAAAGTTTTGGAAGGGCCGAAGGGCGAAGGCCCGATGAAGAAAGACGACGAGAAGCCCCAAGACAAAGACGCGAAGCCGCCGCTGTCGCAATCCCCGGCCCCGGCGGCCATCGCCAAGGCCCGCAAGACGCTGATCGCCTTCCAAGAACTCTACGCCAATACCCAGCACCCGGCACTGACCCCCGGCAGCGGCCCCGGCTCGGATCAAAGCTTGTTCTCGATCCTCAAAGGGAACACTGTCGAACCGGCCCCGCGCACGGTCGTGGCCACGGCGACCCCGGAACCGGCTCCGCTTCCCGTCGAGAAAATCGCGAGCAAGCCGGTCGAAGTCGAACCCGCCATCACGAATACTAAGCCGGCATTCACCAGTGCTCCGGTCATCAAGATGTTGAAGGTCGAGCCGGAAACTCCGGTGATTCCCGCGCCGGCCGTGATGCCGCAATCGGCGGCGCCGCTGACGGGAATCATCGCCCCCGCGAGTTTCGCAATCCCGGTGGCCCGCGATGCGACGGCCGTGGAGGTGTTGAATTGCTCGAAGCAACTGCTGCTGAGCAAGACGGAATCGGAGAAGCACGCTGCGGTGCGGGCTATCGTCAAGTTCGATTGGACGCAACACCCGCGCGTCGCCTCGGCTCTGTTGGCCGGAGCCGCGTCGGATCAACCGGCCACCATCCGCGTCGATTGCATCCGCCATTTGGCCCATCACAACATCAATCACCCGCAAGTGCTCGCCGATCTGCAATCCCTGTGCGGAGACTCCGATGCTTGGGTGAAACAAGAAGCGATCAAGGCCTTGGTTCAACTGAAAGCCGATCGGTAAACCGACGACCCACCGAGCTTGTCTCGGTGGCTCGTGAGGTTCAAGATTCTTTACGAGCCAAAGGGTTTGCCCCGGGTGTAGCAACAATTTTTGGAGGCTTTGTGGGCCACGCTCGGCGTGACGCCCTTCCCGTACCGGATTCTCACCGGCGCCACGACGAGCGTGACCTACGAAAACAGTTCATCGCGAAGAAACTCCTCGGCAAACGCAATCCACAAGCGGGCGGCATTTTTGGAGCGGTTCGTCGGCCTGTACGAGCGGGTCGCACGCCGGGAGGTCGTCCTGATCTACGTCGACGAATCGCACATCCACCGCGACCTGGACTTGGGCTGGTCGCGGGGGCGCATCGGCGAACGGCTGTGGCTCGTCAGCGGCTGCGCCCCGCTGTCCGACCGCATCAACTGGTTCGGTGCCTACAACTTCAGCGACGGCCAATGCCTGATTTGGGCCGAAGGCGCCTGCGACAAAGACACGGGGAAAGATCGGATTGGAGGTGTCCTGCCAACAACTCCCCGTTGTTGCCGCAGGTTGGCTGACCCACACGGAACAGGACGATCAGCGATTGAAGTAGAATTCCTTGGTGTTGATGAGCGCCCAGAGGATGTTCTCGTAGGCGGCCTTCTTGTTCGGCGCGTTGTCCGCGATGTCGGCCAGGGCGAGCTTCATCTGGGCGGGCGACGGTCGCCGGCCGTAGAGCCACAGGAACAGCTCGTCCAGTTTTTCCGCGTCCGGCCGCGGGTCGCGGGCCAACTGGTCGGCGCGTCCGCCGACCCGGGAAATCTTGTCCTGCACCTCGTTCGAGTTCAACAGGTGAAGCACCTGCGCCAGCGTCGCCTCCGACGATCGCTCGCACTCGCACGCGCTGATGCGGTCCGGACGACCGAACACGTCGAGGAAGTACAAGGAATACGACTCGTCCGGTAGCTTGATGGCTCGCTGCTGATGCGGCGGCAGGTCGGGGAACGACGCCGGGCTGTCCGTCACCTGACACAACCCGTCGAAAAGGACTTCGGCGATCACGCGCCGCGGGTAGTAGCGCGCGTAGGTCTGCTTGTCTCGCTTGTTGAATTCGTTGGGATTGGAACTGAGTTGGTAAGTCCGGCTCTTGCAGATGGTCCGGATCAGGTGCTTGAGGCTGTACTTGTTCTCCACCAGTTCCTTCGCCAGGGCGTCGAGCAACTCGGGGTTGGTCGGCGGGTTGGTCTCGCGCATGTCGTCGATCGGTTCGACCAGGCCGCGGCCGAGGAAGTGCGCCCAGTAGCGGTTGGCGATGGCCCGCGCGAAGTACGGGTTCCGCGCCGCGACCATCCAATCCACGAGCTTCTCGCGCGGATCCTGCCCTGCTTCGACCTGGACGGGAGCGCCGTCGAGTGGCTTTATGATGGCCGGGAGGCGGGTTCGCGGGTTGACCACGTCGCCGGTCGGCCGGACGAAGATGTCCTGCGGGTTGACCTGCCGCACCCGGCTCACGACGATTGGCGGTATCCCCGGCCCTTCGATGTACTTGCGGCCGAACCGGCCGAAGTAGGCGGCCAGCCCCCAGTAATCGTCCTGGCTCCATTTCTCGTACGGGTGGTGGTGGCACTGGGCGCAGGCCAGACGCTGGCCGAGGAATAACTGCCCCACCTCGTCCACGAACTGCGCGGGCCGCTCGATCGCGAATTTGGAGTCGATGCCGGCGGCCCGCGGGTACTCGGCCCGGTTCTTGTACCACACCGCGGGCGGGTGCGTTCTCTCGTCGCCGGTCGCCGCCACGATGGCGCGGACGAACTTGTCGTAGGGCATGTCGGCGGCTGCCGCATCGACGATCCACTTGTGAAACGCGGCGGTGCCCTGTCGGGAGTAGAGGGTGCTCTTCACGATGCCGCCGGTGCGCACCTTGAGAATGCTCGCCCACTTGTTCGCAAATAAGTACGCGTGCTCCGGCGTGTCGAGCAGTTTGTCCACCAACTTGTCGCGCTTGGCGGCGTCAGTGTCGGCGACGAACGCCAGCACCTGCTTCGGCGTGGGGAGCGTGCCGGCGATGTCCAGCCCCGCCCGCCGCAGGAACTCCTCGTCGCTGCACAGGTCCGATGGCGCGAGGCCGAGTTCCTTCCACTTCCTGGCGGTGAACTTGTCCACCACGGTCTTCTCGGCGAACGTCCAGTCGGGCGTTTTCGCCGCGAACGGCACGACCACCCGGAACGTGGTGACGTGACCTTGGTAGCGCGCCATGATCGCCGCTTCGCCGCTCCCCAGCACGCGGACCACGCCGTCGGAATCGACCTCGGCTATCTCGGCGTCGTTGCTCTGGTATTGGGCGCGGCGCGTGACGTCCACCTCCGAGCCGTCGCTGTAGTGGGCGAGAAACGCCAACTGCTGCCGATCCTGCGGCGCCAGGACACGCGCGGCGGGGTAGACCGAAATGCGTGTCACGACGGGATCGGCGGGCCGGCCGAAGGGGACACCGGCCGCGACCCAACGGAGAAGGAGCTTATACTCGTCCGAGTCCGGGTCGAGCCGCCCGCCGCCCGCGTGCGGAATCCGACCGGTCGGCTTGAGCAGCACCAAACTTTGCTCCGGCGCGGCCGGGAACACGCGCCGCCCGCGGGCCTCCTTGACCAGAGCCGCGTAATCGACCTCCGGCTCGAACCCCAGCAGCGAGAGCCTGAAGCCGTTCTGGCCGCCGGCTTTGCCGTGGCAGTTGCCCGCGTTACAGCCCA
>JBBRUN010000086.1:0-13668 GCA_038247765.1 Gemmatales bacterium
ACTGAATTAATCGGTTCGGTTCACTTCGCCAGCAGCGTCTTCGGCACCACGTACTGCGCGTCCTTCGGGGCTTTCGTCCCCAAGAAGTACGCCCCGATCGACGCGGCGTGCAACGGGGTGACGGGTTCGTCCCGTTTGCCGCCCGCGACGCCGGGGCCGTAGATCAACAGGGGAACGTGGGTGTCGTACTCGTGCGGGCTACCGTGAGTGGTACCGGTAGCCAGTTTATCGCCCTGCGTGACGGCCCCGATCAAATAGTACGGCTTGAGCACCACGTAGAGATCCCCGCTGCGATCCGGGTGGAAAGCTCGCAATACGCGTTCGCCGATCGTGTCGCCCTCGGCCAACGCCCCGGCTTTCAGGTCGGCGTACGTGTAAATCTTGTCGACGCCAGTCTGTGTTCGGAGGTGTTCCGCGAGAGCTTTGGCGATATCGTCCGGGTTTAACTTCTTCGAAGCCAGCAAGCGGTGATTCAAGTAGAGGTACGGCGCCGGGGCCGCTTCGATGTAACGCGTCGGGGATTTTTCTTTCGGATCGTCCCCCACCGGTTTCTCGATGTCGCCGTACTTGTCTGCCAAGAACGATTCGCTGCTTTTGAGCAAGCCGAGGGCGGAGACGCGCTTGGCGTCTTTGCCTTGTTTCGCAGCGAACTCCGGCAACGGGCAGATGCCGTGGTCGGCCGTCAGCATAATGGCGTACTTTCCAGAGCCGACTTTCTCATCGAGGTACTTCAACAGGCCTTCGACGATGGCATCGGAGCGCAACGTCGTGTCCAGCACTTCTTGCGAGTCCGGCCCCCACGTGTGGCCGATGAGGTCGTTGGACGAAAAGCTGACCGTCAGCAGGTCGCTCGTTTCGCCTTGCCCGAGCTTCTCCGAATCGATGCAAACCTTGGCGAAATCGAGGAGCAGTTCGTTGCCGAAGGGGCTGTTCGCCAAGGCTTCGTAGTATTTCTTCCCCGCGGTTTTCAACCCGCCATCGGTCGGGTGCGGGAACGTCACGCCCTGCCCGTTGACCTTGGCTTCGCCTTCGCCGTCGTCCGGCCCGGCCAGTTTCCCATAGTCGAGTTCGGGCTTGAACTTCGTCCAGTCTTTGCCGAACCACGCGTCGGCTTTCTTCGACTTGTTGAATTCATCGGCCCATTTGTGCGGCGTCTCGCGGTAGTACGTGCTCGTCACGAAACGGCCGTCGAACCAGTAGACGCCATCGGGCTTTTTGCCGCTCGGCAGAATCCCGGAGCGATCTTTCAGCGACAGTCCGAAGACCTTCCCCGGCTTCGCGCTGGCTTTGAGTTCATCGGCCAGGGTCGGGCTCAGCAAGCGATCCGGCGTGCCGATGGCCTTGACCCGCTTCTTGATCGGCTCCTTGGGCTCGTCTCCCGGTACGAGCTTCTCGGGCACCGCCGGCGGAACCAAATCGTAGCGGTCCGTGCCGGCGCAATAGGCTTCGAGGGCCTTCGCGCGGTCGTACCACTCGTTGTTGACGATGCCGGTTTTGCTCGGCGAGGCTCCCGTCAGCATGGCGGCGTGCCCCGGCCCCGTCGCGGTGATCGAATACGGATAGTGGCAGTTCGTGAACCACGCCCCCTTCGTTTGCAGGCGTTTGAAGCCTCCTTCGCCGAAGTGCGGTTGCCATTTGTCGATGAGGTCGGCCCGCAGTTGATCGAAGACGACCAAAACCACGAGTTTGACCTTGGGCTCGGCCGGCTTCGGTTCATCCGAAACGGCGAAGGCGGGGAAACTCGCGAGGAGCAAAAGTGAAAGCAAACGGCGCATCGGGAGTGGCTCCGAAATCGAAGTGGTTATCGATACGTTAGGCGCGGGCGGCGTACTCGCCAGCGCCGGGATTGTGAAGTGTCCGTGAGGATTGGGCCAATACCGTATCGAGCACGTCGAGTGTTCGTTCGGTCGCGCCTTGTTGTTCGCGGACGAGTTGCCGCGCGGCGCCGCCCATGCGCAAACGCAATTCCGGGTCTTCGAGCCACGCCTTCAGCACGATGGTCATTTCTTCCGGGGTACGGATCATCGTCGCCCCGCCGGCGTCGATCAATCGCCGGGCGGCATCGCGGAAGTTCCAAATGTGCGGACCGAAGATCACCGGCACGCCGTAACCGGCGGGTTCGATCATGCTCTGCCCGCCGCGCTGGCCATCGAGGCTGCCGCCCGTGAACCCGATGTCGGCGACGCCCCACGCAGCCCCGAGTTCGCCGACGGTATCGAGCAGAATCACGGCGGGATCGGCGACGCCTTTCGGCAGGCTGCGGCGGACGAACGGTAGTCCCGATTTCTCGACGATGGCCGCGACTTCGGCGAAGCGATCCGGGTGCCGGGGTACGAGGATGAGCCGCAGTTGCGGGAACCGCGAGCGGAGTTGCGCGAGACTTCCGAGGACGAATTCCTCCTCCGGGGCGTGCGTGCTCCCGGCGACCCAGACCATACGACCCGGCGACAGATTCAGCCACTCCCGCAATTCCCGGCCCTTCGCGGTGTCGCGCTCGCCGGAGGCGCCGTCGTACTTCACCGAGCCGGTGACAACGAGCTGACACTCCAGTACGCCGAGCAGGCGGAAGCGATCCGCGTACTCGTTCGATTGCGCGGCGAACATCGCGATGCGGCGGAAGAGAAATCGGTTCGCCAACGCCTTCACCCGGTTTAATCGCTTGAAACTGCGCGGGCTCATGCGGGCGTTGATGACGACGACGGGAATCGCCCGCTCGGCGGCGCACGCCAAGAAATTCGGCCAAAGTTCGCTCTCGGCGAGCACAATCAGCCGCGGGTTTACCGAGGTCAACGATGCCCGACACGCCCAAGAGAAATCGAACGGGAACGGCAGAACGGTGCACTCCGGGAAACGCGCCCGCGCCTCGGCGAGGCCGGTGCCGGTGGTACTACTGACAACCACATGCCAGTGCGGGTGACGTTGGCGGAAGGCCGCGACGACGACCCCGAGCAGGTGGATCTCCCCGACGCTGACTCCGTGGAACCACGCGACCGGTTTGCCGCTGGCTTCCGCAATCGGCGGACTGCCGAGCAGCTTGGCCGCGAGGTCGCTCCGATAGCGGCCGGTGCGAATCGCTCGCAGCGCGAGCCATGGCGCTAATAAGGCGAGGATGCACAAGTAGAGGAGGTCGAAGAGGAAGGGCATTATGCGGTGGTTCCACTTGACTGGGGAACCAACAACGCGAGGCTAATTTTATGTACGCCCAACGCAATAGCCGATACGGTCTGACGGATTGCGCTTTCGAATCGACGGAATGAACGATGCTGTGACCTCACTCCCTCCCAATCCTTTACTGCTTTTGTCAGATTGTTTTGATCGCGAACAGGGTCGTATCCGCCGATCAAGTATTTGTCGAGCCAGCCCTTGGCATCGCGGATACCCTCGATGACTGGCGGGAGCTGGTAGTTCTGAACGATACCCGGTAGTTGACCCGCTGCTGAAATCAAGATCGACTCGAACTCTTTCTGTAGAAACACGATGGCCAAGGAAAAAATCGTACCTGCACCAGTTTGCTTGGTCCGTTCGGATAAGGCCCTAGCCGCATCCAAGGCACAGAACGCGGCATCTTCCATTTCGTCGGAGTCGCCGTCTACCACCAATAGAATGCCGCCAACATTTGGCCTTAGGAGTGCTAATTCGAGTGTGGTATGCCATTTTTGCCGCAAGCGGCCCGTGAACTTCTCAAGTCCGCCGATTCGTATTGCTGCCGGGTCGACAAAGGAGTGTCCTTGAAATTCAACGGGCAAGTCGGCCAACACCTTTGCAGCCAGTGTGGGGACTGCAGTCACATCGCCGTGCCCTTCTACGAGCAGAACTAAGCGCTTCATCAAGGTGCCCCGACGAGTTCACCTTCGAGTCGGGCTGGGTCGACCGTCAGCAGTTCGCCGGGGAACAACAATTTCCTCTTGAGGCCTTCCGCTTGTTCCGAAGCAAGTGGCCCGATTTTGGTTTCTTGATTCTCGATCTCGACGACGCGGATTTGTTCGGGTTCAAAATTGTCAAGAAATTGTGGACTGTGAGTCGTGAGGATGATCTGCCCACGACCACGGTTTACGTGGCGTTTGAATTCATTGGCGAGCGTCTCCAACGCGCCGGGATGGATTGCGTGCTCGGGGTGTTCGAACAGAATTGTCGCTTTACTAGGTGCTTGGTTGAGAGCTAGTAGGGTTGCGAGATAGCGACGAAATCCTTCTGACTCGTTCCCGCAATCCATGACAATCGTCTTGTCGCCAGTTTTATAGCCGATGATCAAGCCGTCTCGCGTCGGCTGAGTGATACCCACCGTTTGAATTGCGGAGTTGAGAGTTGAAAGCGTTCTTGTCAATGCATTCCAGTCTTTCACCTTAGTGAAATCGTCCAGAATAGCCTCTGACGTAGCTAGATAATTTTCGCCGCGATCAGAATACCCTCCTACCCCTCCATTGGATCGAACGAATCCACCCGTACCAATAGATCGGCCGAATCCACCCCCCGGCCCGAAGACTTGTGAACTATTTGTAATCGATTGCAGGACATTGCCAGGGAAGTCGTAGCAGCCAAGGCCCCTGGTCAATAACTGAAAAGCCAATGCCGCTTCGGGTACGCCGTTCAGGTTGCCCAGTGTGATTCCTTCGAGCGGGACTTGAGGTACAACCTGAGGTTGCGAAATCCATTTTTGATCTCGCTTGTAGAACAACATCCGATCACCGAACATGAGTCGTTCGACGCAAGGGGTACGATGTTGGTGGCTCCACTCACTAAATTCGATCCAGTAAGTATACGCATCGGTAGACTGCGGGATTTGTAAATTAATGTGATATCCAAGGGTTGCGTTTGGCGATTTGAGTGGCCGAAATGTTGGTAATTCCCCTGTGTCACCACTGTTCAATAGGTCTCTTAATGCCCGTATCGCCCCAACGAAGTTGCTCTTGCCCGTGCCGCTACGGCCGATCAGGACCGTCAACGGCTCCAACTGCACATCGACATCGATGAGGCTGCGGTAGTTCTGGATTCGGATTCGTGTGATCACCGCAGCCCCTCTGTTCCCGCCGTCTTCTACTTCCCGGCTTCGAACTTCATGTGGCAGTTCTTGTATTTCTTCCCGCTGCCGCAAGGACAGGGGTCGTTACGGCCGACCTTGGCCCCGACGTTGCGGATCGTTTCGATCTTCTTCGGTTCGGCGCTGGCCGCGTTCGTCGACATCTGCCCGGCTTGCTCGTTCGCGGCTTGCGCGGCGCGGGCTTGGAAGGCCGATTGGGCCTGCGCTTGGCGCGATTGCTGGCCGGCCCACATCGCGGCTTCGACCTGCTCTTCGCCCACGTCCTCCATGCGGAAGACCGACTCCGAGACGCGATCCCGCACGCCGACCCACATTTCGTCGAACTGCCGCATCCCCTCGCGCTTGTACACGATCTTCGGATCTTCTTGCCCGTAGCTGGCGAGGCCGACGACGCTGCGGAGATGGTCCATCGTCAGCAGGTGGGCCTTCCACGAGGAATCGAGTTGTTCGAGCACGAGACTGCGCTCGGTCTGGTGCATCTCCGGGCGGTACTTTTCGTCGTAGGCGTTGAGCACGACATCGAGCACCTTCGCGGGGGCGACGCCGGTGAGCTTGGAAGGTTCCAATTCCAATTTCAACTCCGCCCGGCACCAGTCGAGCACCTCCTTGGCATCGTCGGCTTCGGATTTCTTCGTGCCGCGGAGGGCGTCTGCGATCTTGGCTTCGATGTCGAAGTAGTCCGACTTCGGCAGCAGCGAGCCGCTGGCCGAACCGAGGAGTTCCTTGATCTTGGCCCGCGGCTCCGTCCGCACGACTTCTTCGGAGATGCCGCTCGACCCGGCGAAGCGCGTGATCGACCAGCGGAACAGGGCCTCGCGGTCGGGGCGGCGATCCGGGCGGGTCTTCTCGGGCAGGTAAGCCGCGAGACCGACTTGCACCGGGAACTCGGCGTCTTTGCTCCGGTAGTTTTCGCGGACTTTGCGCTTCAAGATCGCGAGGATATCGGACGGTTCTTTATCGGCGAGTTCGTCGAGGGCGATCCGCATGCTGAATTTCTGCCGGGCCCAATCGGCCAGCGATTCGGGACCATAGTTGCGCTCGAGAAAGCGCCGGCCGGCGCCGAGGTCGATGGCGGCGATGGATCGCTCCGCGTCGGCGATGAGCCGCTCGGCCATTTCTTGCCGGGGGATCGCTTTCAGTTCCGCGTCGCTCAGTTGCAGGCCGTAGCGTGCCGTGATTGCGCGGGTGAACTCGATCCACTTCCATTCCTTCGGATCTTCGTTCGGGTTGAGGCTCTCGTCCATCGCTTCGCCGATAAACGTCGGTGCGAATAGCGACGCTTTCTCTTGGGCGACGAGCACGGCTTCGTCGTAGTTGGCTCCGCGGAACTCGGCGGCGGTGAATTCGACGCCGAGTTCGCCGCCCGCGTATTGGGCGAAGGTCGCGGCGCCGTATTTCTCGTCGCTGTAGCGGACAACGGCGCTCTCAATTTGCTCGTCGATCATCTCGAGGATCAAGCGGCGCGGGTTCTCGCCATCGAGAACGCCTTGACGCGAGCCGTAGGTGCGTTTGCGTTGGTAGTCCATCACCTCGTCGTACTCGAGGAGGTTCTTGCGCTGTTCGAAGTGGTGCTCTTCGACGCGGCGCTGGGCCTTCTCGATCTGCTTCGAGAGCAGGCCGGATTCGAGCGCTTCGCCGTCCTTCATGCCGATCCACGTGCTGTTCATCAGCCGGCGGAGACGCTCGCCGCCGAAGACGCGCATGAGGTTGTCTTCGAGGCTCAAGAAAAATCGACTGCTCCCGGGGTCCCCTTGGCGACCGGCGCGGCCGCGGAGTTGGTTGTCGATCCGCCGGCTTTCGTGGCGCTCGGTACCGACGATGTGCAGCCCCCCCATTTCGGCGACTTTACGCCCCTCGACCTTCATCTGCTCCTTGGCTTCGATCTCTTCGATGGTCTTGGTCCAGATGTCGTTGGGAACTTCGAGCCGCGTCGGAAACATCGGCCGGCCGTCGGCGTCTTTCACTTGCTTCAAGCGCGCCCACGCCAAGGTTTCGGCATTGCCACCGAGGATGATGTCGGTGCCCCGCCCGGCCATGTTGGTCGAGATCGTCACCGCGTTGAGCCGCCCGGCTTGAGCGACGATCTCGGCTTCGCGGGCCACGTTCTCGGGCTTGGCGTTCAACAGTTCGTGCTTAACCCCGCGCCGTTTCAGCATGACCGAAAGCATCTCACTCTTGGCGACGTCGGTGGTGCCGATCAGGATCGGCCGGCCCGTTTTGGAAACCGTGGCGATCTCTTCGACGACAGAAACCCATTTTTCCTTCTCGGACTTGAACACGAGGTCGGGCGAGTTGATCCGCAGCATCGGTTTGTTGGTTGGGATCGCCACGACGTCGAGTTTGTAGATCTTCCAGAATTCGTTGGCTTCGGTCATGGCCGTACCGGTCATCCCGCTCAATTTCTTGTAGAGCCGGAAGAAGTTTTGCAGCGTCACGGTGGCGAGCGTCTGCGTTTCCTGCTTGATCTGCACGCCCTGTTTGCGGTGCTTGGCTTCGACGCTTTGGTGCAGGCCGTCGCTCCACTGCCGGCCGAACATGGCCCGGCCGGTGAAGGTGTCGATGATGATAATGCCGAGCTGGTTGTTCTCACGCGGGTCGGCCGCGATCATGTAATCGCGGTCGATTTGGTACATGTGATGCGCCCGCAGCGAATTGTCGATGAGGTGCGGCCACTCCATGTTGCCGGCGGTGTAGAAGCTCTCGACGCCGGCCAACTTCTCGGCTTCGCGCACGCCGAGGTCGGTCAGGTGGCAAGTCTTCTCTTTCTCTTTGATCTCGAAGTAGACCCCCTTCGGCGGCGGGTTCTGCGGATCGATGGCCAGCGGATCGATCGGCACCAATACCGGCAGGTCGTCGCCTTCGAGGCCCATCAGGTTCATCTTGCCGTCGGCCTTCAACTGCTGGCGGGCCTTGCGCTCGAGTTCCGTCAGCTTGCGGGAGATTTCGTCGGTGCGTTCGTATTGGCGGATGTCGGTGAACGACGGCCCCGAGATGATCAGCGGCGTCCGGGCTTCATCGATCAAGATGTTGTCGACTTCGTCGATGATGGCATAATTCAGCGGGATGCGCTGGCACTGGCGCTGCCACGCACTGTACTTGAGGTCGTCGTAGCGGGCCGGCTTCATGTTGTCGCGGAGGTAGTCGAAGCCGAATTCGCTGCTGGTGCCGTACGTGATGTCGCACTCGTAGGCGTGGCGTTTGGCGTCCCCTTCTTGGTCGCTCTGGATGTACGCCGCGCTCACACCGAGGGCGTTGTAGATCGGCAGCATCCACTCGCAGTCCCGGCGAGCGAGGTAATCGTTGACGGTGATGACGTGGACGCCTTCGCCGGTGAGGGCGTTTAAATACGCCGCGAGGGTGGCGACGAGCGTCTTGCCTTCGCCGGTCACCATTTCCGAGATATCGCCGCCGTGGAGGATCGCCCCGCCGACGATTTGCACGTCGTAGTGGCGCATGTTCTTGCTGCGCCGGGCGGCCTCCCGGCAGGCGGCGAACGCTTCGGGCATCAGGGCATCGAGGGTTTCCCCGGCTCGGTAGCGCTCGCGGTATTTGGTGCTGAGGCCTTTCAGTTCGTCGTCGGTCAACGCCTTCATGGCCTCTTCGAAGGAGTTCGTCTTTTCGAGGGTGCTCCCCGGCAGGATGGTGTGAACGGTGGCGTTCTTAGCCCGGACGTAGCCGATGGCCTTGACGGCGCGGTCGTTGGCGGAACCGAACAGCCGGCCGACGAAGCCGAGAATCCCCTCCACCAATCCGGTGAAAATGTCGCCGAGCTTGTCCCAGATGCCGGTTTTCATCGCCGAATCGGTCGCCATAGTCGAAAGGCCTCAAATCGGGAGCGTATCGCGAACGGTCAATCTAAGAAGGCGCGGAAACGCGGTCAATACGATCCGCCCGCACGGTCGGCGCAGTCGGCACAATCCGAATAGGACGGCGCGAAGCGGAAAACTCGCCGTGGCATCGTCCACTCGACGCTGGGTGTAACCGCGTTTCCGGCGCGGGGTTGATGCGTTTTCAGCTGCACTTTACGAAAAGACGGCCTCTGAAGCATGCTGTTGGTGCTGAAACCCACCGCATGGAGGCCGTTGACATGATTCTTGCACCCTGTGCTCCACCCGACAAGCCCGATCTTCTCGCGACGCTGGCCGACGACCTCCGCGACTCCGCACGGCTCGCGGCCCAGTCCGCCACCTCACTCGACACGTTCGAACGTAACGTCCTCCGTCAGGTCCTCGCGATGGATGGCAAAGGCGTGCCGTTCGTGACCGAGGACGCTCAACGTGTGCCCGCGTTCGACAAAAAGGAACGGCCCGGCAATCGCCGCATGGCCACGTTGGGGTGCCTGTATTCGGTCGATCGGTTCGTGCGAACGCCGGAGCAAATCGCGGCCGCGTTGTTTCGGGATGCGACGGTGGAACAACCGACGGAACCGCGTCCGGAGCCTGTTTCCCAGCAGTATCGCAGCCACTTCGCGTTTCAAGACCCCGGCGAAGAGCCGATTCCCGGCGCGAGGCTCACGTGGTCCTGGCTGGCGAGCGAGACCGCGAAACGCCATCGCCCGAAGCAGCCGATCGTGCGGCTGATGGATGGATCGCCGACGCTGTGGGACGCGGCGGATGCAGGCTTGCAGGAGTTTCTCGATGAGCGTCGGGCGGCGAACGACCCGGTGACGGTCGTGGACATCTTGGACATTCTGCACGTGTCCAGTTACGTGTGGCAGGCGGCCAAGGTGTTCCATGCGCACGCGGAGCAGCAGGAAGCGTTCGCGGCGGATCGGCTGTTGCGGATCCTGCGTGGTGAGGTGAAGAGCGTGATCGCGGGCTTGCGGCGTCGGGCGACGGTTTCGGGCCTGAACGGTGCCGACGCGAAAGTGATCGCAACGGTGTGCGGGTACTTCGAGAACAACGCCGAGCGGATGCGGTACGACGCGTATTTGTCGGCCGGCTATCCGATCGCGGCGGGTGTGATTGCGGGCGCGTGTCGGCATGTGATCAAGGATCGGATAGAACAAGGCGGGATGCGATGGACGTTGAAGGGAGCCGAGGCGATGCTGAATTTGCGAGCGGTGAATGCGTCGGACGCGCCGGAAGTGTTTCACGTTTGGCGTCAGACGGAGGGAGCCGAGCGTGTTCATCCGCATCGCCAACTGGTGGAAAGCTACCCAGGCTTGAAAGCATAACCGCGCCGGAAACGCGGTTACACCCTCCGGAAATCGGAAGATGAAATCTGCATCACACCCGCCACAGGGGGATGATCTATTCGAGTTCAACTCGACCGCGGCGCGATGTCCGCTTCGGAATTCGGAGTAGGGCGGTCAATCGCATCGGTGAAGCGGTAACCCACCGCGTGGGGCACAAATCCTTTGCCTCCGCAAAGGGGGCAGGTGAATCCGCAATACTGGAGCACGGCTTTACGGATGAAGGCACTCCGGTTCGAAAGCGTATCCAAAAACTCCGTAAAATCACCGTCGAGTTTGACGGTGATTTGTACCGTTTTGTTGAGTGCCTGATGTTTCGGCATGGCACACCCGCTTGCGAGTCGGACCGTGATCTGCCATCGATCCGAGAGCGGGCAGGGGGCAGGGGGCTTCCTTGCCCAAGTCGGAATCCGTTTCTTCACTGTCACCCGACGTAGACGCCGCCGTTGAAATCGGCGTTGGCGGAAGCGAGGAAGCCATCCAGTTCCACGAACGAGCGGCCATCGAAGATCTTGACGTGGGGTCCGGCCCCCGGCCCGGCCCCAGTGACGATATCCGCCAAGCCGTCGCCGTTGAGATCCGCGGCCCCGACGCGCACACCTCCTACGAAGCCGGCGTCGTAGGCAAAGAAGCTGGCGACTTCCGCACCCGTCCGCCCCGAGAAGGCTTTGACGTGCGGCGCGCCGCCGGGGCCGGCCCCGGTGATGATGTCGGCGAAGCCGTCCCCGTCCAAGTCCCCCGCGGCCACGCTGATGCCGCCGACGAAGCCCGGGTAGGCGAGGAAACTTCGGACTTCGGCCGAGGTGCGACCGTCAAACGCTTTGACGTGGGCGGCTCCGCTCGCGGTGCCGGTAATGATGTCGGCCCGGCCGTCGCCGTTGACATCGCCGACGGCCACATCCACACCGCCGCTGAATGCGGGGGCGTAAGCGTAGAAACTCCGGATTTCGGCACCGGTCCGCCCGGAGAAGGCTTTGACGTGCGGAGTCGCCCCCGCCGCAGTCCCCGTGACGATGTCCGCGATACCATCCCCGTCGAGATCGCCAACCGCGACGTTCACCCCGCCGTTGAAGCTTTGATAGGCGATGAAACTCCGGATTTCCGCGCCGGTCACACCGTCGAACACTTTGATGTGCGAGGTCGAATCGAGCGTCCCGACGACAATGTCGTCGACACCGTCGCCCGTCACATCGCCCGTCGCCACGTTCACCCGGCCGACATAACCTGCGTAGAGCGAATCGAGGGTGAAGCGAGCGGAGCCATCGGCGTTGGACACGAAAACCGTTTGCCCGACGGCGATTGCCGACACGCGGTTGCTTGGAACTACGGGTGTCGGCACAAAGGCATCGACGATGGAGAGGTCGAAGGTTGCGGGCGCGTCGAGTTGCGATTGGCTCCCCGTCGGGACGGCGAGGGCGATAGTGAGCGTTTCGCTTCCTTCGAGGATCCCGTCGACCAAAGTTTCGACTGTGAAGGTGCGTTCGGTCTCGCCATCGCCGAAAGTGATCGAACCAGCGAACGGTGCGTAGTCGTCCCCTTCGGTCGCGGTTCCCCCGTCCGCTGCGAACTCGACCGTGGCGATACCGTCGCTTCCGCCGACCCGTTGGATCGTCAGCGTCCGGCTCCCGCCTTCACCGACACTGCCTGCCGAGGTTTCGAATTGGAACCGGCCGAGGCTGTCGACTACGAAGTAATACGTAGCCGCGCCCGACGTCGGTTCGGTTTCACCGATGAGCGTGCCGGATGCTTCGATCGTGACTTCGTACCGCCCGGCGGCGGTGAAGCCCCAGTTGAAGTCGGCGTGGGCGGCTTCTAGCAGATCCACGAAATCGGTTTCGGTCACCCCGTCGGCCGTGGAGAACGCGACCGCCGGTCCGTCATCCGTGGATCTCCAGACAGAGAAATGCCCCGGTCCGTTCACGGCGAGCAAGCGCGCCCGGACGATCCCGCCCTCGAAAGTACCCGGTTCCATTTCTTCCGTGCCGAGGCCGAGCAAAAGTAGTTCCGGGTTTTGGGATTGGGGCAGGCGGTAGAACGATTGACCCGCGGCGACTCCGATGAAATCGAATTCGGCCCCGTCCGGCCGGGCGCCCAGCGCGGCCGGGGCGACGTAGTAGGCCGCTCCGCTCGGTTCATATTCGCTGTCTGTCTCTTCGTCGTGGATGTGCAAGTCCCATTCGCCGTCTTCGTAATTGATCCCGACATCCGCGTGTCCCGGGCCGATCAGCGCTTCGAAATCTTGGAACCCGGCCGCCGTGATGATGACGGTGGCGGTGGCGGTCTCCCCGCCGGCGTCGGTGGTGGTGTAGGTGAACGAGTCCGATCCCGAGAAGCCTGCGGTGGGTGTGTAAACGAACGAGCCGTTGCTGAACAGGACCACCGTACCACTCGCGGCGGGGGTCGTGATGGACGCGGTGAGCGAACTGTCTTCCGGATCGGTGTCGTTGAACAGCACATTCCCGCGGACGACGTTCCCAACGCTCAGAGTGTAGGCGTCCTCCGAGGCTAGCGGTGGTTCGTTCACTTCACTGACGGTGATCGAGACGGTGGCGTCGGCGGAATCGACCGTGCCGTCATTCACCCGGAATACGAAACTGTCCGGGCCGAAGTAGCCCGCGTTCGGGGTGTAGGTACGATTCGCCCCCGTGCCGGTGAGGGTCCCAAAGCCGGGCCCGGTGAAGATTGCATACGTCAAGGTATCCCCGTCGACGTCCGCTCCCGTCAACGCGATCCCCAAGGGCGTGCCTTCCGAGGTTCCGACCGTCTGAGTGTTCGCCGTCGGTGTGTCATTCACCGGTGTGACAGTCAAGACGAACGTGTCGGTGGCGGTCGCCCCGTTGGCATCGGTGACCGTCAGCGTGATGGTCGTCGTCCCGGTTTGGTTCAAGGCCGGAGTGAAAGTCACGTTGCGGTTCGCGCCGCTGCCGCCGTAGGTGATGCTCGCGTTGGGTAGCAGGGTCGTGTTCGAGGAGGTCGCGGTCAGACTCAGGTTGCCGACGGGGGTTTCCGCGTCGCCGACGACCACGTCGACCGTCTCGGCGGTCTCTTCCGCGGTGCTTTGGTTCGCCACATCGCCGATGGTCGGCGGCAGGTTCGCCGGGTCGTCGTTGTCCACGATCGTGAGGACGGCGGTGGATTGGGCACCGATGAGATTGCTGTTGTCGCCGGACGGGCTGGCGATGTAGTCCGCGATGCTCGACGGCCCGGGGTTGCTGAGCGTCACGTTGATCGTTTCGTCACCTTCGTCGGCCGTATCGTTCGCGATCGGCACGGTGAACGTCTTCACCACTTCGCCATCGTTGAACGTGATGGTCCCGGAGGCGGCGGTGTAGTCCGCACCTGCAGTGGCGCTGCCGTTGCTCGTGGCGTAGTCCACGGTGATCCGCCCGTCGCTGCCGCCGGTGCGGCGCACGGTCACGGTGGCGGTGCCCGCGGC